>JAFAQG010000075.1 GCA_019246575.1 Acidobacteriaceae bacterium | reverse complement strand
GACAGCTTGTTAGCGCGGCAGCGGGAATTGTTTCATTCGCTCGACCCGGGCGTTGCTTCGGTGCGGAACCTGATGCAGGAAGCTCAGGAGCTGATCTGGTGGGCGATGACGATGCTCAAGGTACAACGCGCGGGCTATGAAAGGTCGCTTTCCGATGTGCTCAAGGTTAAGCGTATCAGCGAATCTTATCCGTCCCGCAGCGCTGATTTGACGGCTTCAATGCTGTCCGTACGCGGATAGCAGCGCAGAACCAGCGGAAAACAGGAGAGGTGTTGAGCTATTCGGCGACTATCTCTTCGTGAGCACAACCCTCGAACAGAACCCGGCGTGCGCCTTGCCGGATCAGAATCCTGCGCCGGCAACAGCGCCGGATCCCGCCATCGAATTCAAGCACGCCCTGTTTAAGGCCATGCATACGGCGATCTCATTGCAGCCCTCAATGCCGCGCTTTGCAGCACCGGCGCAATGCGATGTGTATACGTTCTGGGGCGATCCGATGACGGTCATTCTGCCCGAGGCGGTGTCGAATGACATTGCGATGCGAGGAGTTTACGAGATCGATCTGACCATTCTGATGATCAAGATGATCGATCCGGGCATGGTGGTGTTCGATATCGGAGCACATCGTGGATATTTCGCGCTGTTGGCTTCGCGGCTGGTTGGCGGTACCGGCCAGGTCCACGCGTTTGAGCCTACGCCGGGGACGTTCAAACTGCTGACCCATAACCTGCGCAACCAAAGTAATGTTCGGCTCAACGATGTCGCTGTCTACTCCGAGTCGAAGGAGCTCATCCTACACGACTACGGTGTTTGGGCCCCGGCCTTCAATTCCGTGTTTGCACCGCGCCTGTCAAAGGAAGATGCAGCGCGCGCTCACGCCGAGGATGTTCCGGTTCAGGCCGTCTCCATCGATGACTATGTTTCCCGCACCGGAGTAAAGCCAACCTGGATCAAGATCGATGCCGAGAGCGCGGAAATGGACATTTTGAAGGGCATGCAAAACACGCTGCGCACCATGCGGCCGGCTTTCACATTGGAAACGGGCGATATGGATCTGGATGGTGTTGCGACCAGCCGGGAGCTCATTGAATTCGCCTGCAGCTTCGGTTATGTTCCGTTTGACATCAAGAATGGGGAGACCAAACGGCATCAGATCGTGGATCGCTACGCGTACGACAACCTCCTGTTTTACCCCTCGGAGTGCGTCCGATAACGCAAACATTCAGACCCAGAGCAAAGGTGCCGAGTGCCTGATCACGCGCTTTCAGACCGAGAGATCGACAGCGTCATGGATTCGATTGCGCCTGAGGCCAACGAGCCGTTCGCGATAAACGCAACGCCTTACGATTTTCGAAGAACAGACCGGATTGCGACAGATCAGCTGCGCTCCGTCCATTCGCTGCACGAAAATTTTTGCCGTTCTACAGCTTCGAGCCTATCCGCATACCTGAGAACATATGTTGCGACGAACCTCGTCTCGGTCGAGCAATTGTCGTTTTCCGAAATTCTCAGGCCAATAGCCACGACACCGACCTGCATCGTGTCCTTGCGTATGCAGCCTAACCACGGCAGTGCGCTGCTTCATATCAGCAATTCCATCGTGTTCCCCATCATTGAGATGCTGCTTGGCGGAAGCGGGCAGGGCGGCGCCAACATCGAACGCGAACCAACTGAAATAGAACGAAGCATCCTCGATTCCATCCTGCGGCTCGTGTTGAAAGATCTCGAAGTAGCGTGGGAGACGATCGCAGAAATCGAATTCGTCGTCGAAGCTTTTCAAAGCGGTCCGCAGCTGTTCCAGTATTTGCCTCCTAACGAGGCGCTTCTAGCCGTGAGTATGGAGATGCGAATCGGCGCGCATACGGGGCTGATGAACATCTGGATACCGTCGATTGTCATCAAGATGCTCCGGCAGAAATTCGTGCAGCAGGTGACTACAAGAAGAGGTCAGACCACAGACCAGGAACACAGCCGCATGCTGCGCCGCATCCGCTCGGCTGAAATCAACGTAGACGTGCGCCTGAATGATGCACGCATGTTGCTAGACGATCTCGTAAGTGTCGAGCCGGGAGACGTCATCAGGTTCGATCATCCTCTCTCGAAGCCCATCGATCTCCACCTGAACGGGATGAAAAAATTCAGCGGTCGCGTTGTAAGCACGGGATCGAAACGCGGATTTCAGATCGCAACGCAGGATAGTCCGGAATAAGCAGCTCCCGGACGCGGTCAAATCGGTCGCCGGGCTTCGGCTTAGTGCGGCTTGAGTACGACCTTAATACAGTCGTCTTGCTTGTTTACGAACATTGCGTAGCCCTCCGGCGCGTCTTCTAACTTCATCCGGTGAGTGATGACAAAACCGGGATCGATCTCACCCTTCTGAATCCGTTCCAGCAAAGGCTGCAGATATCGTTGAGCGTGACACTGGCCGGTCCTGATCGTGATCGCCCGGTTCATCACCGATCCCATCGGGAACTTGTCAATGAACCCACCGTATACGCCGATGACGGAAACCGTGCCTCCGTTCCGGCATGACATGATCGCCTGGCGTAAAGCAATCGGCCGGTCCGTTTCCTGCATGATTGCCTGCTTTGCGCGATCATACGCGCCGAACACGCCGGGGGCGTGCGCCTCCATTCCAACGGCATCGATACAGGCATCGGGCCCTCGTCCTCCGGTCATCTCTTTCAACGCGTCACGAACGTCGACCTCTTCGTAGTTCAGCGTCTCGGCGCCTGCCTTCTCGCGTGCCATCCTTAACCGTGGAGGAAAGCGGTCGATGGCGATCACGCGCTCCGCTCCAAGTAGGAATGCACTCTTGATGGCGAATTGGCCGACGGGGCCGCAGCCCCACACAGCAATTGTGTCGCCGGGCTGAATATCGCACATCTCCGCACCCATGTACCCGGTGGGAAAGATGTCGGAAAGGAATAAGACCTGATCATCGGTGAGGCCTTCCGGAACTTTGATCGGCCCCACGTCCGCATAGGGAACGCGTGCATACTCCGCTTGGCCCCCGGCAAAACCTCCCGTGAGGTGAGAGTAACCAAATATGCCCGCAAGCGGGTGTCCCCACATCTTCTCTGCCATCCAGGCATTCGGGTTCGAATTTTCACAGCAGGCGAACAGAGTGCGCCGGCACATGAAACAACTGCCGCACGCTATTGGAAATGGAACAACGACTCTGTCCCCTTTCCGCAGGTTCTTAACCGCGGGCCCGACTTCGACTACTTCGCCCATGAACTCATGCCCGAGGATGTCGCCGCTTTCCATCGTCGGAACAAAGCCGTTGTAGAGGTGAAGATCGGATCCGCAGATGGCAGTAGACGTGATCTTTACGATCGCATCTCTTTGGTTGAGAATCTTCGGGTCCGGTACGCTTTCCACCCGCACATCGCGCTTGCCGATCCAGCAGTTTGCTCTCATCGTTCGCCCCTTTCGGAATTGGTTAAGCTGTGAGCTCGGCCGCGGCTTCTGGCGGTTGAGCCGGATGCATGCCGCGATGGATACTGGCGTCGGATTTAATCACCTCGCCCGTTTCCATCACCTGTTTTAGAGCGCGCAGGTCTTCTTCAATCTGCTGTCCTGGTTCAGCACGGAAGAGCTTGGATACCATTGCGGTGACGTTCCCGCCCGGAGGAGCATACTGCATGCTTACTGTCACAAGCGTGCCGCGTCCGCCTGTCGCCCGCTCGAACGTTACAGAGCCGGAATGCTCCACGTCTGAGCCCTCGAGCGAGCGCCATGCAAGCCGTTTTCCAGGTTCATCGTCCATCATCTCGGCATCCCACTCAACAGTTTTTCGCATCGGTCCTTCGACCTTCCAGTGCGAGCGGTTGTCTCCTGTCATCTCAACTGACTTCACATGACTCATAAACGTTGGCAGGTTCTTTATATCGCGCCAAAACGCGTACACCTCTTCCGGAGAACGATCGACAATGATTGTGCTTGTAACGTGCAGACGATTCGTGCCGGTCTCATTTGTCGAGGAACTCTGGCTCAGTTGCTGAGCGCAAATTACATCCAGCGCAGTCACACCCGCGACTGCGGCCGCCGCTGCACTCACCCTCGCCCTGCTCGTGTCATCCGATACCAACGCCGCACCGAGCGAAGCAAGGTCCACGACATCGCCCGCGACACGCGCCCACACCCACGCCGTTGGCCTCGATTGCGAGAGAATCCCAATTCCAGCCGCGATCTCGCGCAAACCATACGCGCGAAGGAGAGTGCGGTTGCCGTTTTTATCGGTCACGCCAATCAGATCGGCCAGTTTGCCGGGCACGAGTAACTCTGCGACACCCAACCCGATACTGAACCAACCCAAACCGTTCGCAAGCAGCTCGTTATTTTTTTGCACCTCTCGCGATCCGTCATTCTGCCATTGCTCTGGTGTCATATCTGTGGCCTGCCGTGTGACGCTCGCATCCCGCAACTGTTACCGAAAAGGAAGCGCCAATTGCATTACGATCCTGTATGAATAAGAGATGCTCGGCCACGCCCGCCCGTCCATGTCAGCCTTGCTCGCGCTGATACTTTTCCCAGTTACTGTAGAGCTTGTCGCGCAGGATCGCTCGCATAATCGACGCGAATCCGAGGCACGCCCGTGGATGGACGCAACGCTCTCACCGGACGTGCGCGCCGATATGGTTCTGAAACAGTTGACGCTCGACGAGAAGATTGATCTTCTGCATGGCAACGGAATGCCGGGATGGGGCAAACCCCGAGCCAATGCATATCTCGGCAATGGAGGCGCGGGGTTCGTGCTCGGAGTGCCGAGGCTCGGCATACCCATGATTCAGATGAGCGATGCCGCGTATGGTGTTCGCAGCAGTGCGCAAAATGGCCGTTATTCGACCGCACTCCCGTCGAACATTGCTGCAGCTGCAAGCTGGGACCCGCAAGCCGCGTGCGAATACGGCGCTTTAATCGGTCGCGAGCTCCGCGCACAAGGCTATAACATGACGCTCGGCGGAGGTGTGAACCTGGCGCGGGAACCGCGAAATGGCCGCACATTTGAATATCAAGGCGAAGATCCAGTGTTGGCCGGAACGCTGGTTGGCAACCGAATCAAGTGTGAACAAGCGCAGCATGTGATTGGCGATATCAAGCATTACGCCGTCAACGATCAGGAGAGCGGGCGAAACGAGGTCGATTCCGTCATTGGACGGCGCGCGCTGCGCGAAAGCGACCTGCTCGCATTCGAAATCGGAATCGAAACCGGAAACCCTCAAGCCGTAATGTGCTCGTACAACGCCGTGAATGGCGATTTCGCCTGCGAGAACAAATATCTTCTTAGCGATGTTCTGAAGAACGAGTGGAACTTCAAAGGGCTTGTCTTGTCGGATTGGGGCGGAACGCATAGCACGATGAAAGCGTCGGCGGCCGGCCTCGATAATGAAGAGCCCGAAGACAACTTCTTCGGGCCGGCACTCAAGGATGCAGTTCAATCCGGGAAAGTGCCGATTTCTGAACTGGACGATCACGTGCATCGCGTCCTGCGAGCCGAATTCGCCAGTGGAATTGTCGACCACCCGACTCAGAAAAGCGTCGTCGACGTAGAACGCGGCTTTGCTATTTCACGCCGCATCGCCGAGCAAAGCATCGTACTGCTGAAAAATAACGGTCTGCTCCCACTTGATCGTGCGAGTTTGCATTCGGTCGCGGTTATAGGCCCGCATGCGGATTCGGGGATGATCTCCGGCGGCGGCTCTGCCCAGGTCGACCCGCCCGGTTCTCCGGCCTCGAAATGGCAAACGCAGGTGTGGTTTCCAACCTCGCCGCTGAAGGCAATCGCGGCGAAAATTCCCGGTGCGGCCGTCGACTTCGATGCCGGCGCGAATCCTGCCTCAGCTGCAGCGTTGGCCAAGCGCGCCGATGTGGCAGTCGTGTTCGCGTATCAATGGGAGAGCGAGGGCATGGATCTTCCGAACCTCGCCCTCCCGGAAAACCAGGACGCCATGGTAGAGCAGGTCGCGGCCGCGAATCCGCGCACCATTGTTGTGCTCGAGACGGGCACGGCCGTAACCATGCCCTGGATCGATAGAGTGAATGGCGTCGTCGAAGCGTGGTACGCGGGCGTGAAGGGAGCAGATGCCGTTGCGAACGTTCTTTTCGGAGATGTAAATCCGAGCGCGAAGCTGCCGATCACTTTTCCTCGTACTGAGGCCGATCTCCCGCATCCAAATTTGGTCAAGCCTCCGCCGGGCGCGCAAGGCAAGGCTGCCGTTATGAGAACGGGCGAGGCGAAACCCACTTTTGCCGTGCACTATGACGAGGGTCTGAAAATCGGGTACAAGTGGTACGATGCCGAAAATAAATCGGTACTGTTTCCGTTCGGATTTGGTCTGTGTTACACGAGCTATGCCTACTCGGGCCTGAAAATTAGCACCGGGACGGAGGCTATGATCAGCTTTGTCGTGAAAAATACAGGGAAGCGTAGCGGCGATGAGATCTCAGAAGTGTACGCCGCCTCGCCCGCTAGCACGGGCGAACCGCCGAAACGGCTCGTGGGTTGGAACAAGATTCACTTGAATCCGGGCGAGAGCAGGGAGGCAACCATTACGGTTCCGCCTAAGTACCTGTCTATCTATGATGAAAACGAAAATCGATGGAAGCTGATTCCCGGCACTTACACGTTTATGGCCGGCAGTTCCTCGCGCGATCTGCCGCTGCGCCAGTCCGTAAGCGTCGGTTTCTAAATCAGTTGAAGCCGGATACAGCCGCGAAGGTAATGGTACTCCCGACAAGTACTGGGCCCAAGCGGCTGCTCATTTGACAGCCCCGCCGGACTGATATACAGTTCATCAATAAACGTCTGTATAGGTCTTCCGAGGAGGGGTCGGATATGACTAAGAGAGCACTCTTAGCATCTGCTTGTCTGTGCATTCTATTTTTCGTTTCCTCAGCGCCGTTGAAGCCTCAGGTGCTCTATGGCTCCATTGTCGGAGCGGTGATGGATCCGTCCAAGGCCGCTGTTCCCAGCGCGAAAGTCACCATCACACAAGGTGAAACGAACGAGCAGCGAACGGTCACGACGGATAGTTCCGGTGTATTCTCTTTTCCGACCATCGCGAGCGGCACTTACGACGTCACCGTCGAAAAGGAAGGATTCGAGACCTTCACCGCGCAAAATGTACGAGTGGAAGTGGACCAGACAGCCCGCGTCAATGCGTCGCTTACAGTCGGAAATATAAGTCAGAAAGTCGAAGTTACTTCCCAAACTGCCGAGTTGCAAACGGATTCAAGCGAAGTCCGAGCGGAGATCGGACGCAAGAGCCTGGAGAATCTTCCTGTTCCCGTGAATCGCAACTATCAAAACTTGTTAGTGATGATACCCGGTTTTACTCCGCCAATAAATCAAAACTCGCAACAGGCTAATCCGGCTCAGGGAATGAGTTTCAGCGTTAATGGGGCCACACGGAATTCGAACAACATGCGCATCGATGGCGCGAGCTCGAATAACGTTTGGCTGGCTGAGGTTGCCGGCTACGTTCCAGGACTCGAGTCCATCGATACAGTAAGCGTAGTAACAAACAGTTTTGACGAATCGCAGGGTCTCGCCGGCGGTGCAGCCGTAAACGTCCACATTAAAAGCGGAACGAATGAAATCCACGGTTCGGGTTTCGAGTACAACATCAATAACGACTTTATTGCGCGGCCCTATTTTGCGCCGGCTACGCAGCGCCAGCCCAAGTACATCAATAACGACACCGGCGGCACCATCGGCGGCCCGATCATTAAGAATAAACTCTTCTACTTCGTCAGCTACGACGGGTACTTTATCCGGCAGAATGCGGGCAAATACCTTACAGTTCCGACAGCCGCCATCCGCTCCGGCGACGAATCGGCGTCCAGCACGATGGTTTACGACCCGAACACAGGAAGGTCGGACGGCAGCGGCAGGACTCCATTTTCTGGTAATAAGATACCCGCGAACCGTATCAGTCCCATCGCCCAGAAACTGGTCAATATCACTCCGCTACCCAACATACCCGACGCATTGGCGAATAACTATTACGCAACTGGTAATTACGGCATCACCCACCACACAAGCGACGCTAA
>JAFAQG010000951.1 GCA_019246575.1 Acidobacteriaceae bacterium | reverse complement strand
GGACTCGGGGATGTGGAGTCCGATGTTGCGGATACGATCTTGAAACAGTTCCCAAGTCCACAGAATCGTGCCAGTGCTGATTCCGCCGTTGACAACGTAGCGGCCGTAATCGCCGGCGTCGTGCCAGCCTTTCGCAGACGCGTGCGGGCCTTGTTTGCCGGCGGATTCGTGGTCCGCGCCGTCGAGGTGGCAGGCAGCGTGTTTGTACTGCGGAAACTCGGGACTGAGATCGACGGCGACGCCGCAGCGCTGTCCGTAAAAGGAACGCATGGCGAGATAGTACGCGCGCCGGAAAACGTCGGGCGCAATGGAGAAATTCCAACTGCGGCCGACGCCGGGTACCTCGAGATAAAACATTCCGTTTTGGCGGAGTGCGCTGAAGTCGGCGATTTGGACGCTGTCGCCGGAATCGGGATCGGTGACGGGTGGTTGTAAATTGCCTCGCAAGACGACGCTGTTGTCATCAGCGCGCCGAACCGTAAAGTTTTGCGCCGCGGGTTTAGCTCGATCCTGCCAGCCGACCATGGCGAGCTTAGCAAAACCTGGAAGATATCCGGCCTGATCGACTTTGATGTCAATCGTGGGCGCGGCGGCGCGGGCGGAGAGTGAAACAACAAACAACGTGACGAGGACGCGCATGGCTGGTCCGATTTTATGAAGACGACCTACCCGAATGGCTGATGTGCGATGGGAGATTTGCGCGCAGACTGGAGGCATGAGTCGTACAGGAACGAGCGAATTGAGCGCGTTATCGCGCGAGCTGGCGGACGTTGTGGCGCGTACGGTGAAGGGTGTTGTCGCGATCAAAGCAGCACCGTATCGAGCGGTAAGCGGGGTCGCGATCGCCGCCGATCTCGTCGCCGTCGCGGATCATGCGCTGAAACGCGCCGAGCGCATTCCGATCGGTCTGTCAGACGGAAAACAGGCGAGTGCAACGATCTTGGGCCGAGACCCGACCGTTGATCTCGCGATTCTGCGCGTCGAGGGTGAGACATTGAACCCGCTGCCGGCGGCAGATACGGAGAAGCTGGAAACGGGCTCGCTGGTCGAGATCGTGGGATTCACGTTCGATGTGGGTCCGACGGCGAGTTTGGGAGCGCTGGGGGCGGTCGGTCCAGCGCGACGAACCTGGCGCGGCGGAACGCTCGACCGATTCATCAGGCTGGATGTGAACCTGTATCCTTCGCAATCGGGAGCGGCGGCAGTGGATGCGGACGGGCGTTTAATTGGCATGGCGACACCGGCTTTGTCACGGCACTCCGTGATGGCCGTGCCGGTTGCAACCTTACAACGGGTTGCAAACGAGCTGGTGAAAGAGGGACGCATCCGGCGCGGGTATCTAGGCACGGGCGTGCAGACGGTCGTCATTCCCGCGAGTTTGCGACAAAAAACGGGGCTCGATACGAAGACTGGATTGATGCTGTTGAGTGTCGAGCCGGATTCCCCGGCCGCAAGAGCCGGGTTGCAGCTGGGAGATATTCTTCTCTCGCTCGGCGCGACGGTAACGAGCGATGTCGAGGATTTGCAGGATGCACTGAGAGGCGACGCGGTCGGTAGGAGCGCGGAGGCTGTGCTGATTCGCGGCGGGGAGCGCGTAAGCGCCGACATCGTGATCGGGGAACGCGCGGCATCGAGAGAGCGCGGCGAGAGGGGAGAGTGACATGGCGGTTCCGGTGCCGGGTCGTGTAGCGGAGGCGCTGCGAAGATCGACTGTTGTGGTGAGGACAGGGTCCGGGCGTGGGGCGGGCGGCGGTTCGGGAGTAATGCTTGCGAGCGACCGCGTGGTGACGAACGCTCATGTAGTGCGAGAGGGGAAAGTAGCTGTCGAGTCGTGGGAAGGAAAGACCGTTTCCGGTACCGTCGTAAGGACGGATCAGTTTCGCGACCTTGCGTTACTTAGTGTGCCAGGCATGAGTGCGCCACCGGCACAACTGGGAGACTCGGATGCGTTGCGGGCAGGGACGCCGGTGATTGCGGTCGGAAATCCATTTGGCTTCACGGGCGCGGTTTCGACGGGTATCGTACATGCGAGCGGAGGGAGCAGTGCCGATGGAGCAGGGGGGGCCTTCTTCGGCCAGCGTTGGATCCATGCGGACGTGCGGCTTGCGCCGGGTAATTCGGGAGGGCCGCTGGCGGACTTGCAGGGCCTGGTAATCGGAATCAACACCATGGTCATGGCCGGAGGGCTGGCGCTTGCGGTTCCGAGCCGGAGTGTGCAGTCGTTTCTTGCGCGAACGGGGCAGCGGCCGAGCCTTGGTGTGACCTTGCGGCCGGTGGCCTTGCCGGACGGTCGAATGGGTTTACTGATTCTGGAATTGGAAACGGGCGGAGCCGCAGATCGCGCTTCCTTGCTTCCAGGAGATGTGCTCGTTGCGGCAAATGAGACAAGATTCCGCTTTGTGGACGATCTGCAGAGTGCGTTGGATGAAGCGCCGCGAGGCCTGTTGAAGGTTGAATTCGTGCGCGGAGGGGAAAAGAGGCCGAGGCACGTGGCTGTGCAACTTGCGCGAGAGCGGGTGACAACGGCGGCTTGATTCGCATTGCGGTCGTAGCGGGAAGTTTACGAAAAGCGGAAGAACTCGCGGGAGTGCTTTCCGAAGATGAACGGTTCGAAGTCGTCGCAGTCCGCGCGTTTGCATCCGGCATGGGGTCTAATCGTCTGCCGGTTGCGGATGTAGTGGTGGCGCTGCGGGTTGCGGCGGACGAGATCTCTGCCGAGGCACCACCCGTCGTGCTTTTATCTGATGACGAGCCGCATAGCTTTTCGGCCGCGGGTGCGATTCGCGCATGGCTGCCGGTGAATTCTTCGGCCGCGGAGATTGCGGCGGCAATTGTAGGGGCGGCGCAAGAACTGTTTGTGCTCACGCCCGATCAGATGCGCGCCTGGCGGCAAACGCCGGTATCACCAACCGACGAGTTACAGGTAGAGAAGCTCACAACGCGGGAAGTTGAAGTGCTGCGGATGATCGCGGACGGACTCGGTAACAAAGAGATTGCGGAAGAGTTGCGCGTTTCTGAGCACACGGTCAAGTTTCATGTGTCGCAGGTGCTTGCGAAATTCGGCGTCGCGAGCCGAACGGAAGCCGTGCGGGTCGGAATCAGGCGGGGACTGGTCGCGGTGTAGGTGGGTCGCTCTAGTTCCATTGCAAAACCGGTGTTCGGATGACAGCAAGCGTATCTGATTGGCGATTCGCCGCTACAATAATAGAGTGAAGTGGCTTGCTTTTGAGGAACCCGCGCAAAACGGCCGCAGTGTCGAGCGCGCCGCGGGAAGAGCAGCGGGTTTCTATCCCTGCCTCGGGGCGCGCAGCCGCGCCCTTTGCGCTCTGGTCGCGTGTGCTTTCGGCCTGCTGTTCGCGCAGGAGCGCCCGGGTAACTTCCAACTGCGACTCGAGCCCACTGCCGTGCTGCAAGCGAACGCGCCGATTCCCTTTCGGATAACGGTTAAGGATGCACTTGGAAAGCCCCTCATAGCGGCGAAGGTCACTCTGCAGATTGAGACACCGCAACACGAACAGGCGAAGGTGTTTCAGGCGCCCGCGATAGATCAGGGCGTCTATATGGCTAAACCGGTGTTCCCTTCTGCAGGCCTGTGGAACGTGTACGTCGAAGCGCGACGCAATGATGAAATGACTGCGCGCACGAGCGAATATAACGTGCGCGAATCGTTGGAGTAAATCGAAACCGCCACGCCTCGGCGGTGCACCAATACCTCAAAAACTGAACCGGATTCCGCCCCACGCGCCGAAGGGTGCGCCGGGGGCGAAAAAAGTCGTGGTGCGAACCGGATAGTTTCCGTCCGGCGTAGGCGGGAACGGGCGGAAGACGAGACGATAGTTGTTGTCAAAGGGCGTCGTGCCGAGCTGCGCCGCGGTGTAGTAACGGTGCTCGAGCAGATTATTGAGTTGCACGAACACCTGAAAGTGCCGCTCGATCTGATAGTGCGCGTCGAGATTCAGGACGCCATAACCCGGTGAGAAACCCTCGCCGAGATAGTACAGGCCGTCAGGCTGATGCAGGTTGTTTTCATTACCGCGCGCGTAGGATCGGCCTGCGGCTACGAAATTCAACGCCGCGAAAATCTTTGACGCCGGCGCGAACTCGAGAAAAGCCTTGCCGATATTACGCGGCATCTGAGGAATAAAATCCCCAGGTGCGATGGCGATCTCGCCCCCAAGGCCGGGTCCCGCGTTGTTGGCGCTGTTCGCGGCTGCGTCGATCGACTGCGGGCTCTGGTACGTCACGTTCTGGAAGGTGTAGTTGACGCCGAGATTGAATTTCGATATGCGCTTATTAACGCTGAATTCCACGCCGTCCCGCCGTGTCTTCCCAAAGTTGAGGAAATACCCAAAGCCTGTCTGTGCGGAGGAGACAAACAGCAGATCGTTGTAATTCTGCGAAAAGAAATAGTCCGCGTTCCAGCGGAAGACGTTTTCTCCGGAGCCACCTCGCGCTCCCACTTCGAACGTGCGCGTGACCACTTGCTTTAAAGGAGGGTCTCCCACCAAAGCATTCGGCAGACTGCAGGGGAAATCAGGATCGGCGCAGCCGAGCTCTATCGTCGTCGGCGCGCGGTTCGCCTCAGAGTAACTGAAATACAGCGTTGCCGCTCGCCCCGGATTGTACGTCAAGCCGGCGGCGGGGTTGAAGCGCTGGAATACGTAGTTCCCATTCAGGGATGCTCGGCCTCCCACACTCCCGGGCGTCGCCGGAATGAATCCCGGGATCCGATCGGAGTTTTGCAGGTGCTCGTGGTTGTAACGGCCGGAGACTGTGAAGGTCCACTTGTTCATCGTGAACGTATCTGTTGCAAAGATGCCCGGCGTGTTGACCGTGCCGTGGAGGTTGACGCGGCTATCGACGGGAACGCCATTCGAATTAGAAGACGCATCGGCGTAAAACGGAACCGGCGTAATGCTGATACGGTCCGGATTCAGGTATCCGAATTGCGTCGTCTGCTGAAACGTGACCCCGTTACTATCCCATGCCGCACCTGCCGTAATGCGATGATGGCCGATTCGCCATAACGCCTGTGCCGAAAGACCATAGTTGTGCTGGCGATCGTATTCGCGCGTGATGTTGGCGTCGCATTTCTCGACCGGCTCGCTTGATTCGAGACCCTGCGCAATGCAGCGCCAAAACGGGAACGGTTCCGTGGTCGCGTTTCCGGTTGTCGGGAAGCCCGTGTATCCGGCTGCTCTGAGAGCGGCGATGTCGCCGGCCGTCAAATTGTAGATCGATTCATCGAAGGAGTTCGAGTTCAGATTCGGGTTGAGCGTGTCGGTGCGGATGTAGCGGAAGTACGCGTTGGCCGAAAGCTGCAGGTTGCTGTTCACTTGGCGGTTCAAGTTGAGCGTAACGGAGGGCGAGCGGTCCCAATTGATGTCGGTGATCGTATACACGCTCATGTAATCACGAGCGAGCCAGCGCCCGTCCTGGACGCCGTTTCCTGCCAAATGATTGTCCGCATACCCGAAGCTCAGGGTCGCGTAGCTCTTTCGGAAACGCTCGCCGATCTTCCCGAAGATCTGCCGCACCTCCGATGGTGAATACTTCCGCCACCCGTCTTCCTTGAAGAGGTTTCCGGCTGCATAGTAGTTGAAGCCGCTTTTAGTGGAACCGCCGTGCTGAAACGCTCCGGAGCGGCGGCCGAAACTTCCTCCGTATATTTCGAGCGTCGTTCCAGGCGCGCTGAAGCCGTCCTTCATCTGAACCGCGAGCGCGCCGCCCAGAGTATTCAACCCATATAGCGGATCGGATCCCGGGATCAACGCCATCTCCGAAATGGCAATTTCAGGAATCAGATCCCAAGCGACTATGTCGCCCAGAGGTTGGTTTTGGCGCACTCCGTCCACATAAACGGAAATGCCTTCCGGGGTACCGAGCAGCGGCGATGCCGTGTACCCTCGATAATTCAGGTCGGGCTGGAACGGGTTGCCTTGGTTCTCGTTGATGTTTACGGCCGTGAGACGCCTATTTAAAAAATCAGGCAAGTTCAGCGCGCCAGTCTGCTGAATCTGGGATGCGGATGCCGTCTGAACGGCGCGTGGGATGTCGTTAACCGGCACGTCCGCGCCGGGCAAGGGCGTCGCTGCCGCGACTTCAATTGTTTGAGCTTGAGTCGCCAAGGGCAGAGTGATGGTGCGCGATACGGGAGACGAGCCGAGGGCGAGCGTGACGACCTGGGTGGCGAACCCTGACCGGCGGACGGTCAGCCGATAGGTACCCGGCGCCACATTCGGGATCGTGTACCGCCCAGCGGGGTCGGTTTCGAAGTTCGCCCGGAAGGCGCTACTCAGTCGTTCAAGCGTGGCGGAGGCCTGCGTTCCCGCACCGGAAGGGTCCCGGATTTCGACGCGCAGTTCGCTGCCTTGGGCTAGGAGACATGTGGTGGCGAACAAGACCGTCAGGAACAGCACTCGTCCGCCCACAAGTGATACACAGGTTCAGAACATGTACAAGGGAGTGCCGGCAGCCGGCGCCGATTCCTCGACTCCGCCGGCCGGGACGGGCTGCCCTTCCAAATCGCCGATCTGCCTGCAATAGATGCCGTTGTCGCCCAGGTACACGACGAGTTCCGCGGGGCGCGGCAGCGAGCCTTGGATAAGAGCTTCGGAGAGCGGATCCTCGATGTACTTCTGCAGTGCGCGCCGCAACGGTCTCGCGCCGTAGCTACGATCGCCGCACGTTTTGTCGAGGATGTACTTTGCCGCCTCGGGTTCCAGGCGAATTCTGATCTGCTTGGCAACGAGGTTCCCGTTGATCTGCTCGACCAGCAATTCGATGATTTTGATCAGGTCTTCGTCCACCAGCGATGTGAAGAGGATCACTTCATCGAGGCGGTTCAAGAACTCGGGATTGAACGCCCGTTTGACCTCGCCCATCACTTGGTCTTCGATCTTCTGCGGTATGCCGGCAGTAGATGGCGCGGAGAATCCGATCTGGCCCCGCTTGTCGAGGAACCGTGCTCCGAGGTTCGAGGTCATGATGATGATGGTGTTCTTGAAATCGACGGTATTGCCCAAGCCGTCGGTCAATTGGCCATCTTCGAAGACTTGCAGCAGGATGTTGTAGACATCTGGATGGGCCTTCTCGATTTCATCGAGCAGGATGATGGAGTACGGCGCGCGCTTCACACGTTCGGTCAACTGGCCGCCTTCCTCGTATCCTACATAGCCGGGGGGAGAGCCGATCAGCTTCGAGACGGAATGCTTCTCCATAAACTCTGACATGTCAAAGCGAATCATCGAGCGCTCAGAGCCGAACAGAAATTG
>JAFAQG010000051.1 GCA_019246575.1 Acidobacteriaceae bacterium | reverse complement strand
GAGCATGCAGCGATCGTACGATCACTGGTTCAACGTCGCCGCCTTCGCCGAGCCCACTCCCATCAATCCCGCGTCCTGTACCGCGAACGGGTGCCCGCCCATCACCGTCGCAAATATCGGAGACTCGCCAAGAATGCCCATACGGGGACCGGGCGTGAACAACTGGAACACCTCGGCGTTCAAAAACTTCTCCATTCGGGAAAAGTTGCAATTCCAGTTCCGTGCCGAAGCCTACAACACGTTCAATCACACCCAATTCGCGACGGTTAATACAACTGTCACCTTTAATCAGGCGCATCAGAACACTACCGCTGCGGCCGGAACCATCAACACCGCGCGCGATCCCCGCGTCATGCAGTTCGCGCTGCGGGTTATTTTCTGACGAGTTTCCAACGATGGGCGCGGACCATCGCATTCGCGTGGGTCGCGTCCGCTCGCATCCATATTTGAGAGAAATGGCGGCTTCGCCGCACGTGTACAAGTACAAACACAATGTGCTAGTTTCTGTGTACACTAGTACGAGGTACAGTTTTGATTCCATCCGTAACCGTTCCCTCCGCGCTGATCAGCGCTGCCCGTTAATCCGGCATGTATCCTCCGAGAAGTTTTCCTCCCCGCCGGCCTAAAGTTCGAGAAAACGTAAACGAGGCGATCCGGTCGCGCGAAGTCCGAGCCGTCTTCCCCGACGGAAGCGTCGAGATCATGCCCACCCCTGCGGCCGTAAGCAAGGCGCAGAGTATGGGTCTCGATCTGATCGTGATCGCGCCCACGGCCGAGCCGCCCGTTGCCAAGGCCATGGATTACGGCCAATGGCAATACGAGAACAAGAAGAAACAGCACGACGCGAAGAAGAAGCAGCACGTGATTCAGGTCAAGGAATTGAAATTCCGGCCGAATACAGACGATCACGACTACGACTTCAAAAAAAATCACGCCATCCGGTTTCTGAAGGACGGTAATCGCGTCAAAGCCGTCGTGCAGTTTCGCGGACGCGAGATCGCGCACGTCGATCTCGGCAAGAAGCTCCTGTTGCGCTTCGCCGACGATCTGGCGGGCATCGGCAGCATCGAAGGGCAGCCGAAGCTTGAAGGGCGAAACGCTCACGTTATTATCAGTCCCGTGAAGGCCGCGGGCGGCGGTAAGGAAAAGCCGCCGAAACAGGCCCCGGCGCCCGAACCCGCTGCCACCGTGCCGGCGGCGGCAACCGAACCGCAAGCTTAAGCGCATCCATTCGGAACGCGCGAAGCCTGTCGCACGTTTACGTTTCAGCTATGGTCGCGCTTCTGCCGGTCGCAGCTCTGCTTACCGCAAGCTCGATGCTCGACGGCACTGTCACGGATTCAGCAAGCGGCGAAGCGCTGCGCAAAGCCACTGTCCGGCTGAGCCCCGCCGATAACGGCGCTCGGGGTTACATCGCGACCAGCGACGAATCGGGCCGGTTTCATTTCGAGAACATACCTGGAGGCGATTACACGCTCGAAGGCGAGCGCGCCGGATATCTGTGTACGCAAATGGGCACACGCCACCAATATGCGGAGGGCATCACTTTACATTTGCGCGCAGGCGACAAGCTAAGCAATGTCAATCTGAAACTCGTCCGGCGCGGCGTTATCGGCGGCAGGGTTTTGGATGAGATGCGCGAGCCCGTTCCGCGGATTCCGGTTCAAGCATTCTCGCCATCCTGCCTGGCCGGTCGCAACGCCCTGTGCGAGACCTCAATGGGCACTACGAACTCAGCCGGCGAATACCGAATGACCGATCTTGCGCCCGGACGGTATTACGTCTACGCTTCGGATCCTCCGCCGGAGTTCGTCGATGAGCAGGGTGGCCGCCAAAAGCGTTTGCATAGTGTCTTTTTTCCGAATTCGGAGCGCCTCGCAAATGCCACGCCTATCCAGATCGATGCGGGCCAGGAGTTACAGGGAATCGACCTCGAATTACCCGTCGGGTATGTCTACCACATAAAAGGGAAAGTGCAATCCCGTGGGGATCTTGTGCTGAACGACATCAGGGCGAATCTTGTCCGATCCGACACCCCCTCGGTTTTTCTCGCATCGTCTATCGATATCGAACGAAATGGAACGTTCGATATTTCCGGCGTCGCGCCCGGCGAGTACAGTTTGGAAATTGAAGATCGGCGCGGCACAACAAGAACAAGCACGGCCGTCACTGTAAAGAACAAGGATGTAACGGCCCTTTTCGTTTCTCTCCCCGAGCCACTTACTCTCACCGGCATCGTTCATTGGGCGGAAGGTCAGTCCGGCGAATTGCCCGAATTGGAAATCGCAGCTTATGAGCCGGCGGGCGGCGCCTCCGAGATCGCAACCGTCGAGGACGGCGGCACGTTTCGCATCGAGAATCTGTATCCGGGCCGCTACGTCTTGTCTATCGATCCGTCAGGCAGCAACGTCTACGCAACTTCCATCCTGTACGCCGGCCAGGAAGTCAAAGACTCGCCGCTCGATCTGCGATCCGGCGTAGGTCGTGTCGAGATCCTGATTCGCAAAGGCGCAGGCCAGATTTCCGGCTCCGTACAACTGGAGGACAAACAGTCGGGAATGCTCGGGGCTGTCACAGACGTTGTACTTATCCCCGAAGGCGAATCGTGGGACGGACGGGCTCTCCGCATCGCCCAAACCGATCAAAACGGCCGGTTTGTATTCAATGGTGTTGCGCCGGGGAAATATCATGTGTTGGCGGCGAGCGACGTCGAGGACTATCTTTGGCGAACCCGCGAATTTTATGTGCAGGTCCAAGGCAGCGCTGTTTCGCTTGAGGTGTCCGAAAACGGAACAACGCAACTTACTGTGCCGGTCCTCGCGGCCGCGGAAATAGAACGGGCAAGAAACAGCTTATGACGCTGTTGCTGCTGCTTTTGCCCGTGATTGTTTCGGCTCAGATTCAACAAACCTGCGCTATTCGAGGAATTGTGACCGACTCGCTCACGCACCAGCCTGTCGCGAAAGCCAAGGTGTTCGCAGCACTCTTTGGAGGCCCGGACGATTCCGCGCCGCTGCGCCGTGTCACCGACGCCAACGGCGCCTTTTGCTTTGAGCATCTCGAACCCGGCGATTACGAGATCAGCGTCAAAAAACCCGGATATCTCGATACCAATTACGGCCAGAGCCGCGACAATGCGCCAGCGCTGCCCGTCGAGGTCGCGCGTAGCGCGCAAACCCGGGCGTTGTCTATTGCCATTTCTCCCGGCGCAGCAATCTCCGGAACTCTGGTCGACAATGACGGAGATCCCGTCCAGGGCGGAGAGGTCGATCTGCTCATGCGGGGTGTGAATCGCGAACCAGCGGAATCCACCTTCGCCGTCACAGATCCGGCAGGCAGATTCGCGTTCGACGGCTTGCCTGCGGGTACATACTTTCTTAAGGGCAGACAGGGGCGCGGAAGGCATCAGTTCGTTGCGCGCAGGTTCCTTGACGCAACAGGGCAGCCGCTGAAGGAGCAATTGGCCATCACCTATTTCCGCGATTCGCTCTCGTTCACGGGCGCGTCACCCATCGTTGTCAAACCGGGGCAACGAATCGGCGACTTGATCCTCGCCGTTCGCAAGACGGAAGCACGGCATATCGCCGGACGCCTTTCGCCCGAGTTCTACGCCGACGCACAATTTCGGGTGATTGCCATCGAGCGCGATCGCAATTCGATCGCGGGAACCGCAGTTGTGGTTCCGGTCGAAAAAGACGGAACCTTTCGGATGGACGGATTGCCTCCCGGCCGGTACAGAATGATGCTCCTCGGGGCATCGGGGCCAACGCGCTCCAAGGATGTCGACATTACAGAGCAGGACGCCGACGACGTCACCATCGAGCCGCAGGCGCATGCCGGGACACTTATCGTATCCGTGAAGTTTGATAACCCGGCTCCGAAGGTAGCGCCGCCCGGAATTGAGCAGCTTTTCTTGTCGCGTGACGAAGAAGTACGCCACGGCAATCGCGAATCGGACGGCACGTTTCGATTTACCAGCCTTGGGGCCGGTCAGTACCGGTTCTCGACGCGAGACCAGAACTTCTATGTGAAAGCGGTGTCTGTGAACGGCGACACTCATCCAGGCGCCAGTTTCGACGTCGTGGAAGGGCAGCCCCAGAGCATAGAGCTACTCCTGAGCTCACGGATGGCGGCGATCGAGGGGCAGATCGTAACCGATCACCGCTTGAAAACCGGAACGACAATCATTGTCGAAAGCGAGCCGGGTGAAATAGAAGAATATCCTCACGCAGTCGCCGACGCCGATGGCGGCTTCGGATGGCATGGCGTCGCTCCGGGCAAATATCGCGTTTTCGCATTCGAAGACTACGACGGCGCACTTTGGCGCGATCCAAACCTGAAGGCCGCGCTTCAACCGAAAGCTGTCACCTTCGAAATCAACGAAGGCGAAACGAAGAACATCTCCGTGCCACTCATCTCCGGCGAAGAATTCCAGGCCGCCGCAAAAAGACTCGGCCTGTGACTTTGCGTGTAAGATTCGTGTATTGAAACCGGTCTTCCGCTCGTTTGCCTTCGCATTGATTACCGCGCTTTACGCCATCACTGCCGGCGGTCAAACACCCTCAAAACCCGCTCAGACCGACACGCTCGGCCGCACCAGTCCGCGCTCTGCTGTTACCGCCTTTCTCGAAGCTTGCCACGGCGAGAATTACGTCAAAGCAGCGCAGTATCTTGATCTAAGTCATATCTCGCCCCGCCAGCGTGCTCAACAAGCCCCGCAGCTTGCCAAGGACCTGCAGGACCTCCTCAATTCCGATACTCGCTTCAATCCTCTTAACCTTAGCCAGGATCCGCAAGGCAACTTACGCGACGATCCGGATCCCGACTTGGAACACGTTGCCACGGTGACAAGCAACGGCCGCGAATTCACACTCGACCTTCGCCGTGTTCAGCAACCCAACGGTCCCGCGATCTGGCTGTGGGATTCCGCAACCGTCGCCAGAATCCCGGCTCTGGTTCCGGTTCCGAGCACCGAATCAAGAATCGTGGCGCGTTTGCCCCGGTTCTTCGTGTCGGTTCAGCTTATCGACACGCCCCTTTGGAAATGGCTGGCCCTGCTGATTGTCGCCGTCATACTGACTCTCGTCTTAGAACTGATCTTCCGCTTCCTGCGCTCTTCGCTGCAAACCCTCGAGACTCGTGTGAACATGCCCGGGCGCTGGGCGTGGCTGCAAGCGGTACTGAAGCCCGCGCTGGTGCTGCTCGCAGTGATCGTGTTCCGCATAGCGGAAGAACTGATTGGCCCGTCCGCACTCGCGCGCGAGCGGATCGGCGGCGTCCTTCTCCTCGTCTCGGTATGGGCCCTTGCCTGGGGTCTCATCAATGTTCTCGACGTGTTCCTCGCGCGTGTCGACGCGCTCCTCGATCCCAGACAGCGCGTTGTGTCGCATTCACTTATCTATCTGGGCCGCAGGGTCGCTCATATTGTGATCGTGGCTGTGGCAGCGCTGCTCGTTCTTAGTAACTGGGGTTACAACGTGACCACCGTCATTGCCGGTTTGGGCGTCGGCGGAATCGCCGTCGCGCTCGCAGCTCAACAGACCATCGCCAACGTGTTCGGCGGTATCTCCGTCATCGGCGATAACCCCGTAATGATCGGCGATTTTGGCAACTTTGGCGGCCTGATCGGCACAATCGAAGACATCGGTATGAGATCCACGCGCGTGCGTACGCTGAATCGAAGCGTTGTCAGCGTACCGAACGCTTCTTTTGCCGGCATGAACCTCGAAAACTACTCGGTCCGGGATAAAATGCTGTTCAACCCCACTCTGCAGGTTAAGCGCACAACACCGAAAGACCAGATCCGCCGCTGCATGAATGCCATTCGCGACATGCTCGCGAGGAATAAAGCGGTGGAGACAGGTCCCGCTCCGGTTCGAATCGGCGCCCTGGCATCTGCCTCGTTTGCGTTGGAAATCTTCGTTTACGTGCTCACCAGCGATCGCGATGAGTTTTATAAGATACAAGCCGACTTACTGTTCGCCCTCGATGATGTAATCGTTTCATCCGGTGTGGAGTTGGTGTAAGTCACGCAACCGCCACGGCGCGGAAGCGCTGAGATGTCGACCAACGCGGCCTCGGGTGAGAACACGCTGCTATGTTGAGAGCATGCCGATCTTCGAATATTCTTGCGATAATTGCGGAACGAAGTTTGAGAAGCTGGTCCGCCGCAGCGCGGAATCCCACGCTATCCGCTGCCCTTCCTGCGGGCGCGATCATCTGACTACCCAATATTCAACCTTCGCGGCGCATGCAAAGAACGGAAAGCCGGCGACGGAATGCCCGCCTCCCGGGTGCGGCGGCGGCATGTGCCAGGGCGGAATGTGCGGCATGGATCCGAACTGACCCCCTGAATGGGACCAATTAAGGCCACAGAGGACCGCATCGCGCTCTCAACCGCACCGCTGGGACCACCGGAACAGTTGACTTTCGATCTTTATTCGCCAACACTGTAGAGGGAGGACGAACACGCATGGCGCTGACCCGCAGACAAAAGGAAGTGATGGACTTCCTTGAGGACTTCATCCGCACTCATGGCTACAGTCCTAGCTATGAAGAAATCGCAACCGCGCTCGGGCTGGCATCGCTTGCGACCGTTCACAAGCATGTGCAGGCGCTCGAGGCGAAGCACTATTTGCGCCGCAACTACAATCACAGCCGATCCCTGGAAATAGCGGAGCGCTATTTCGCAGAAGAGAAAGCCCGGCGCGGACCGTCGCCGGGTTACCCCACCGTGCCGCTTTTGGGCCGTATCGCCGCCGGGTTGCCTGTGGAGGCGATTGCGAATCCGGAGGTGCTGCATTT
>JAFAQG010000035.1 GCA_019246575.1 Acidobacteriaceae bacterium | reverse complement strand
CAGAATACGCTCAGGGCCATTCGCCGCCACGGAACATTCGTTCTGCTGGCGCGCGTGGCGGCGTGACGTGGTCGCATGTCGACGAGCGTGTTCGAACGACTGCCCAGGAACTCCGGTCCGGCGATGAAGACGACGCTGATGTTGTCCAGTCCTCCCGCCTGATTGGCCGCTCGCACCAACTCCCGTGCGACGCTGTCCGGATTGCCGTCGTACTGCTCGACAATCGTCATGATCTGAGATGAGGTCAGCACGTCCGTCAGTCCGTCGCTGCACAACAACATCGCTGCGTCGGGCCGGAAGGGGAACTGTCTCACTTCGATAAAGTTGGGGTCGTCGGGGTTATGCAGGCGGGAGCCGACGTCGCGAAACACCTCGTTCCGGCGAGGGTGGCGCATCGCTTGTTCTTCGGTCAGCTCGCCTTGCTGTTCCTGTTCGCCGACGGGGGAATGGTCCGAAGTAATCTTACGGACGTTGCCGTTCCAAATCAGGTACAGGCGGGTGTCGCCCACATGCCCTACGGTGACCTGCTGATCCTCAAGGGCAACTAAGGTCAGGACGCAAGCCATACCGGAGTAAGTCTGGTCGCTCTGGGCGAGTTCATAAATCCGGTTGTTTGCCTGCGTGATAGCGAGACGGATCCTCTGTTCGACGTCGGCACCCGCACCGGTGAATTGCTCCGAGATACTGCGGACCGCCGTTTCGGCTGCAGTCTCGCCCGCGGCACGGCCTCCCATGCCATCCACGACCAGGAAGATGCCGCGAGATTCATCGACCAGAACGCGATCTTCGTTGACACCGCGTTCGAGCCCCGGATCCGTCGCGTAAGCGGCGCGCCAGGCGACTGCGGTTTTCATCACGGCTTACGCCCGCTCCAGTTGGCGCACACCAAAACCACGGCAAAAAGAAGGAAAAGCAGCACGTACGGAGTGTGCGCGACGTAAATCCATTTCATTATCGTGCCCGGAACGCAAGTGCCAGGATTTTCCCAATGCCGATCTCGGCTTCATTAGGCAGCAACTCCTCGACGCCTTTCCGGAGTCTTTTGCGGTTTAGCCAGGTTCCATTCTTGCTGGTATCGAGGATAAAAAACACGCCTGTGGCAGCATCTCGCCGGATGACCAGGTGCTCGCGAGAGACTTCCTCGTTCGTGTATAAGGCGAGGTCCATAGATGCCCCGTCCCCGCCACGACCGACGCGGACTCGATTCTGTGTTACCAGGTAAACCTGGTGCCCGGAATCGTCTTCGTAACGGATTTCTGCAAATACCGGTTCGAGAGCACGGCGCGTGTCTGTCAACAAAGCGCTGGTGTTGTGCAGGGTAGCGGTGGGCGAGCGCTCGAGCAGGGTCGTTTTTGTGCCTCGGTAGCCTGGCTCCGGGGTCTCACTCAACTCGGAATGAATTTCGACGTCACCGCGCGGGACTTCGGGATGAGGGAAGAATTCGACGATCCAGTCACGCGAGGCGATCTTGTATTCTTTGCCGTTCTTCGCCGGCCGGGTTACGCCTGACCTCGAAGGCTGCCCGTTTAACTGGGCGACTCGTGTGCGCAGGGCGCGCTTCGCATCCTCCGTAATCAGCTCGAAAACGCCTTTGAGATTTGAATGGTCTTCAGGATTGAGGTAAACAGTGAAAACACAGGGCAGCAGGACGGTGTAGGCCATCTCGAACTGGCCGAGTTCCATATTCCGGATCAGTTCGCTAATCACTACGTTGCCATTGAACCGGGGTTCGGCGGGGTTTGACGTACGGCTCGCCACACGTGTGCTCCTCCCTATGGGTACGGAGACGTCCGGCAGCAATTTACGTTGCATTGCCGACAGTTTCTCCTCGCGGTTCGGCTTTTCAGAGTGTGCTTAGGCTACAAGGGGCAGTGTAGCGCAGCCTCTTTCAACGTTTATTGGCGGAGGTCATTTCGCTTTAGAGGGATCTCAGGAGATCAAGGATGTCCTGTTGCTGCGCTGCGGGAAGCGATCCAAAAGCCCTGATTACAGCGCTGGCCTCCGATCCATCGCTGTCGTGCGCGGCTATGGCGTCCAACAGATCGCTGGTCCGGCCATCGTGGAGAAAGAAAGCGCGCTGCCCCAAGCCCCATAGCGGAGCAGTCCGGAATTCATCCGGACCTGCCGACCCTTGCGTAATGCCGTCACTGAGTGCCTGGCCCATGTGATGCACGGCCAGGTCGGAAAAGAGATTTGCGTCCTTGTGATCGAGAGCAGCGGTCGACGAGGCACCGGTTCTCAATGTGGGCGTATGGCATAGGGCACACCCCACTTGATCGAACAACGCTCGGCCCCGCTGAATCGAAGGCGAACAGGCGCTCCCGGCGCACGCCGGTGCGGGTTGATCGAGAAATTTCATGAAGCTCATGAACCCGACGATATCGGCCGGAGTTACGGTTCCGGCGTTGAACACGGAAGCGCTCTCCGGCGTGGGATTTTTCGCGCATGTGGGATCGCCGTGCCGCTCATTGGGGAAAAGTTCGTTTGTCACCCCCATTTCGACGTTGTAAGCTTCTCCGGCGAAGATCAGCAGAGACTTGTTCTGCGCCTTCCAGCCGAAGCGGGTCACGCTTCCGTCATTATGGTTCGTATTTACATGGCCTTGAATGTGGAGAGCAGCTTTGGCACCGGTCGGATCGGCGGCCAAATTGTCGGCAATCGCTCTGTCCGGAATGGCTTCGATCAGGCCGCCGCCAAAGGTGGGAGTGGGAATTCGAAAGCTGAGGTTATCGGCATCGCTGAACTCGGGCTGGGCAATGGCGCAGCCCGCCGGGGCGTCCGAACGCCCCGCAATGGTGAAGATGTCGTGTACTCCGCCATCCGGGCTCCCGTTCGGCCGTAGTTTGAAGCGGACCTCGCGAATCGGACCGTCAATTTTAATAAAGCCAGGTATCCTGTTCCCGGGCGCCATGGAAGCGGCTCGGACAACCTGCGGGTTTTGAGCCGGTGGGCTGGAGCCGCCGATATCGGGAAAGGCGTGGCAACCGGCACAGCTATCCAGATTGAAGACGGGGCCGAGTCCGTTGGACACCGCTTCCACCTCCATGAACGTCGGCTTCGCGTGGTCGGTGAAAAATTCGAGCTGGCCTGCTGTGAGGCCCGAGATGTGTTGACCGGCGCCGGGCGGTCCGCCGCGTATCCCGGGATCTCGCGCTTGCCCCAGCAGGCACGGGTTTGGGACCACTGTAATGAGCAATAAAACTGCGCTTTTCAACGCTTTGGGCGCAAACGCGCCGGTGGCTTCCGGTCTGGTATCCCGGATCATGAAGTCTCCTTAACCGTCGTCTTAACTGTCCGTGAAGAAGTTTGCGGGGCGGGCAAACGCGGGGGCTTATCGGTCCAGGACGCGAAAAGAGCCCCGTAGCGCCGTCCGATTTCCATTTGGGCGCTGCCAAAATCCCGTAAATATTTTGTAAATAATTGCTGTCATTTTTAGCTTTAATCTATACAATGTCAAGGCTTTTTTTACAAGTATTTTACGCGGTAAGGGAAATCACGCTCGAATCGTGCAACGGCGCTGGGCTGGTGCTTAGGAGCGGGGATGAGCGGGTAGTGGGTGGGGTACTGTAACCTGCAATGCAACCACCTGGAGCGTTTCGGGAACGTTCAACAACGGCCTATATAACTTATCGCTGTTTAATCCCGTTTACGATCCGGATAGTTGTGAACCCGCGGAAAGCGTGATCGAATTCGGAGCCATATATCCACGCGGCTGCGACTCCGGCGTCGGACATTGGACGGACTTCTGGTCCGAGGGCGGGGAGTGGGACGGAGGGGAAACCTGGAGTAAGCCTTGTGATTATCCCGCCACTGAATATTCGTTCTTTGATTACTGGACTGAGGCGGAAGGCAATTGGATTGCCGCGCTAACTGGAGGAGGACATTTATATTCCGGACCGACGGTGTACGAGGGGGTAGGCCGGCATCGATACCTGCTGGTTCCCGCAATCCCAGTACGATCCCTTTACTTCTGACCGGCGGCTCATGGCCTGTTGGTAGCGATAATCTGTACCCGGACAGAATCGGATGGGGCTTTCTCCAGGTATTTTATTATCGCGGTAACTTCCAGGCGCCGTGCGGCGCGACTCTTTATCAAAACATGTTTATTACGTGCAGTGCCGGCGATGTCCCGTATAAACAAAATGTGCTGTCAGCGGGGATTGACGTCTTAACCGTGAGCTCGGGTCGAGATGGTCAAACAGCCTCGGAGATTTACCCTTAGACAAGGACGATCATTTTTGCCATTGATCCGTAATTCCCGCGTAACCGCGGCAGGGCAGGTATTCCTGTTCTTGGCAGTGCTGTCCACCAAGATATATGGGCAAGAGCGGCAGATCGTCATAACAGACACCCCGCGGCCGCTTGCAGCGGCCGCCCTAGAACTGGAGCACAAATACGGCGTGCTGGTCAATTACGAGGATCCGCCTTATGAATATAGCGGCGATATGATGCAGTATACGCCGAAGCCGGGGAAAGGGGCGGTGGTAGTTCCGGCGAAGAGGAACTCTTTCTCTATCTCCTTACTAAGCGACAACACGGAAAGGACCGCCAGGAACGCGGATTTTGTTTCCAGCGCGGTCAATGCCTATAACGCTTTAGAAAATCCAGAAAAATTTCGGTTTGTGCAACACGACGACGTCTTTACGATCCTGCCGACGCAGGGGAGAGATCGCGCCGGGTTGGCCACCGCGATCCAATCTCCGCTCGACGTGCCGATTACAATAGCATCCGAATCGGTCTCTTTGCTGGCGGCTATCGAGATGATTTGCGACAGCATCAATGCGGCGCTGAAGAGGCAGACGGTGGTGGTCGGTACTATACCGACGAATCTCTTCTTGCAGCGGCAAGTGACCCTGTCGGCCGACAATACGCCGGCGCGCACCTTGTTGGAGCAAATCCTGCCGGTGACTGCCGAGAGCGATATCAGGGCGGTGCGCTACAGGGTTGTGTGGCGCTTGCTATACGGGCCGGATACGAAGGTTTGGGCCCTGAATATCCACATTGCCCAACGGGAAGCGCACGTTCCAGGGTTCAGACAACCAATGCTTACGCCTATCCGGTAACCCAGAAACGAGCGGCTGCGGAGTGAGGTCTCAGATCTGTGTTGTCCCGTGCGCCATGGATGCGGCGGGCACGGGACTCCGGATCTCGGTCAGGCGGGCTAAGACGAGGCCCTGTCGCGCGTTAGAAAGCGAGCGAGGACAGAAGACCTTGACTCAGGTTCGGCAGGAAGGCCGCACATTTTGAGGGAGGCAATGGCAACAACAGACAATCCCGAGCGCGAGGCGTATGGGCACGAACTGAAACGAGTTCTGGAGCGGGCGATTGACAGTTTGCCCCAGGATTATCGATGTGTATTCGTACTGCGAATCGTGGAAGAGCTAAGTATTGCCGAGACCGCCGAGTGCCTGGACTTGACTATCGAAACGGTGAAGACAAGATTGCATCGCGGCCAGCGCAGTTACGAAAGTATCTGGAGCGCCGGGCGGGAATCGCGGCGGCGGAAGTGTTTCCGTTCC
>JAFAQG010000003.1 GCA_019246575.1 Acidobacteriaceae bacterium | reverse complement strand
AAGTCGGCGGAGAATGTCGATTAGACGTTCTTAGCGGGAGTAACTCAGCTGGTAGAGTGCAACCTTGCCAAGGTTGATGTCGCGGGTTCGAATCCCGTCTCCCGCTCCAGACGACGGTCCCGCATTCAAATCTGCTGCTGACTGCGTTGCACGGGACTCTAACGCATTCACGCTAAGCGACAGGAATCGTTAGAGTTGGTCGAGTACGGTCGATAAGTATTTGGTGTATTTGCAGTCAACCAAATTCCAGAACATACGTTTGGGAAGTGTGGCACAACCAGGAAAGCGGGGGCAGATTGTAGCCCAGGTAATGGGCCTGGTGTTACTGCTCAGCCCGCTAATTGCCGGAACTCCTAGAACCAAGAAGATCAAACCGATCAAACCGAATGCGAATCCGCCTGAGTACGTAGCGTTTAGCAAGCCGGTACGGGGAGACGATCAGATTCGTCATGCCATTGAGCGGCTCACGTTCGGAGCGCGACCGGGCGATTTCGAACGCGTGAAGCAGATGGGTCTGGACAACTGGTTGGATTTGCAACTGCATCCGGAGAAGGTGGCCGAGAATCCTTCCCTCGGAGAGCGGCTCGCACCGTTCGACTCTTTGCGCATGAGCATGCGCGAAGCCTATATACACTATCCTCCTCCGCAGATGATCATTGGTGTCGCACGCGGCACGATGCCCGCGCCGGAGGATCCGGAACTCCGTGCGGTCGTTCTTCGACTCGCCGATGCATATGTCTGGCGAAGGAGTGCCCTCCTGGATGGTTCGCTTAACGGTGTGGTGAAGTCGACACCAGCGGCGGATCCGAACGACGATTCGGATTTGGCTCGGAAAGTGAAAGTTACGGACATCCTCACGGCCGAGCAGATCGATAAATTGAAGAACGGCAAACCGGACGAGAAACGTGCGGTGCTGGAGTCGATTCCAGCGGACAAGAGATTCGATTTCATTTACGCGCTGAACCGTCAACAGCGGCAGCAATTATTTGCCTTCGCGCCGGTGACGCTGAGACGAGATCTGATGCTCGCGGTGAGCCCCCAAAATGTGGTGGCGAGCGATCTCACGGAAGCGAAGCTGCTACGGGCCATCTACAGCAATCATCAGCTGTACGAGCTGATGGCGGACTTCTGGTATAACCACTTCAACGTTTTCATCAACAAGGGTGCGGATCGTTACCTGGTTCCTACCTACGAGCGCGAAGCCATTCGCCCGCACGTATTCGGGAAGTTCTATGATCTGTTGCTCGCGACGGCAGAGAGTCCGGCCATGCTGTTGTACCTCGACAATGCCGAATCCGTTTCTTCGTCGAGACAGCGCCCGAACGCAAAGTACAAGCGTGGCTTGAATGAGAACTATGGCCGCGAGTTGTTGGAGCTGCACACGCTGGGCGTGGATGGCGGGTACACGCAAAAGGATGTGATCGAGGTGGCGCGCTGCTTCACCGGCTGGACCATCGCGAATCCGCGCAAGGGCGGCGTATTCGAATACAACGACAAGGTTCACGATAAAGGAGAGAAAGTAGTTCTCGGGCACGTCATTCGCGCCGGTGGCGGCATGAACGACGGATTACAGGTGCTCGAGATTGTCGCGCACCATCCTTCGACGGCGCACTTTATTTCGCTGAAGCTGGCGAAGCGATTTGTTGCGGACAATCCTCCTCCCTCACTCGTGAATCGCATGGCGCAGACATTTCTGAAAAAGGACGGCGACATCCGGCAGGTGATGCAGACCATGTTGTACTCGCCCGAGTTCTGGTCGCCGGGTGCTTACCGGGCCAAAGTGAAGATGCCGCTCGAAATGGTTGTCAGCTCCGTTCGTGCAACCAATGCACAGGTGGATTCGTCTCTGGTGCTCGCAAACGAAATACAGAAACTCGGTGAGCCGCTGTATGGCAAGATCGAGCCGACAGGGTATTCGAGCGCCAATGCGGAATGGGTGAGTTCCGCGGGTCTACTGGAGCGCATGAATTTTGCGATCGCGCTGGCGCACAACCGCATTCCGGGCGTGAAGGTGAACACGGTCGCATGGCAGAACGAAGCGGGATCGGATCCGATGGCGCTAGCGCGATCTATTCTCGAGCAGGATCCGAGCACGGCGACGAAAGAGGCGATCGAGAAGGCGCTCAGTAACGAAGATTTGCAAAAGCAGCTTGCGAGGAACGCGAAGGCCGGGCCGCCGCAGGTACCGAGCCTGATTGCTGGATTAGTGATTGGTTCGCCGGAGTTTCAGCGGCGGTAAATAAAAAGGAAAAGAGCCCGATGTTTTCACGAAGATTTTTTTTGAAGAATTCCACAATTGCGATGCTGGGGGTAGGCTCCGTTCCGACGTGGCTCTCTCGCGCGGTGTATGCGCAGGACGCGCCCGGGCAGCGCAAAAAGATAATGATCGCGATCTTTCAGCGGGGCGCGGTTGACGGACTGAACGTTGTGGTACCGCACGGCGAGCCAGCGTACTACGCGTCTCGTCCGACGATCGCAATTCCACGGCCTGATGGCAGCGAGCAAACCGCGATCGATCTGGACGGGCACTTCGGTCTGCATCCGGCGCTGCGATCGCTGAAGCCGCTCTGGGAAAAGCAGCAGCTCGCGATCGCCGAAGCTGTGGGATCGCCGGACCCGACGCGTTCGCACTTCGACGCGCAGGACTATATGGAGTCGGGAACACCGGGCTTAAAAGCCACGAACGACGGCTGGTTGAACCGGGCTCTGCAACCCGAAAAGAATCCCGCGCCGCTTCGCGCCATCAGCTTGACTCCAGATTTGCCGCGGTCCTTGCGCGGCAAGAATGAAGCGCTGGCGATCGCGAGCATTGCGGATTTCCAGGTGAAAGATCCGCAAGTGGCCGCAACGTTCGAAAACATGTACGGCACGACGCCGGACCAGGTGTTGAACGGCACCGGCCGCGAGACCTTCGACGCAATCAAGATCGTGCAGTCGATTCAGAAGAGGCAGTACACGCCGGCAAACGGCGCGAAATATCCGAACGGACGCCTGGGTCAGAGCCTGCAACAGATTGCGCGGTTGATCAAGGCCGATGTCGGCCTGGAGGTGGCGTTCACCGACGTTGGCGGTTGGGACACGCACGTCAATGAAGTCGGCGGGCAACCGCACGTGGGTCAGTTAGCAAACTTGCTGCGCGATTTCGGCGACTCTCTCGCTGCGTTCTCCCAGGATATGGGCGATCGCATGGCGGACATCACGCTGGTAACTATGTCTGAGTTCGGCCGCACGGTGAAAGAGAACGGTAACCGAGGCACCGATCACGGGCACGCGAACGTCATGTTTGTCCTGGGCGGAAACGTACGCGGCGGTAAGGTGTACGGCGATTGGCCGGGCCTCGAAAAGGAACAGCTCTACGAGGGGCGGGACCTGAACGTCACGACGGATTTTCGTGCAGTTCTGTCCGAAGTTGTCACGAAACAGATGGGTAATCGCGAAATCCGAAGCGTGTTCCCCGGCTTCTCTGCTAATCGCTACCCGGGTATCTTGTCGGCCTGACGCTCGGCATACGCTTGCGCGAATCGCCAGGAGTCTGCCACGATTCGATCGAGATCGTCGCGCTTCGGCTTCCACCCAAGCGTGTTCTGTAGCTTTTGTGAATCCGCAACCAAACTCGGCGGATCTCCTTCCCGTCGCGGGCCGATCGTGTGTGGGACTCTTTGGCCCGTGACCCGCTCAACGGCGGCGAGCATTTCCTTGACTGAGTGGCCTGCGCCGGTGCCCACGTTGAACACATCCGACGCACGGTCCCTTAGTAGATGTTCGACGGCGAAAATGTGTGCTTCGGCGAGGTCGCTCACGTGTATGTAATCGCGAATGCATGTGCCGTCGGGCGTTGGATAATCATCGCCGAAGAGAGTCATCGGCCGGCCTGTCTGGATCGCGCGAATCAGCAGTGGTAGAAGGTGCGTCTCGGGATCGTGCAGTTCGCCCAAGCCCGCTTCGGGTTCTGCGCCACACGCGTTGAAGTAACGTAGCCGGATACTTCGCATGCCGCGATAACGGTCCAGCCATTCCAGAATCTTTTCTGTCATCACCTTCGAATCGCCGTACGGGTTTATGGGCGCATACGGCTGGTCTTCTGTAATCGGCACGCGTTCGGGAATACCGTACGCGGCTGCGGTGGACGAGAAGACAATCCGTTTGACACCCGCGCGCAGCATGGCATCGAACAACGAAAGAGAACCGCCGACGTTATTGAGAAAGTATTGCTCGGGTATCTGAGTCGATTCACCGACAGCGATGTAGGCGGCGAAATGAACGACGGCCTCGATCTGCTCGTCTTTCATCAGGCGTTCGAGCTTATCGGTTTCGCGCAAATCGGTAACACGCAGTATTTTCTCCGGGACCATCTCGCGGTGGCCGCGTAGCAGGTTGTCGACCACGATGACGGAGTGGCCGCGCTTTTCGAGGAAATAGCGCGTGATCGATCCGATGTAGCCCGCGCCGCCGGTGACAAGAATCTTTGCCAAGCAATTTGAGTGTAGCGGACGAGACGCCCTTTGCGGTTCAGAATAAGTGCCGGGCAGCCCGTCCATACGATCCTGAATGTGTATGGCGCTGCTCGAGGTTCGGAAAGTAACGAAGATTTACCACACCGAGGGCGCACCGGTGACCGCGGTTCAGGATGTCACGTTCGATCTGGAACCGGGGCAGTTCATCGCTCTCGTAGGTCGCAGCGGCTGTGGTAAATCGACGCTTCTGAACCTGTGCGGGGCCATGGACTTCCCTACAAGCGGGGAAGTTCGAATAGAAGGCCAGGTTACGACAGGATTCAACGATGCCGAAATTACCCGGCTGCGGCGCGAGAAGGTCGGATTCGTTTTTCAATCGTTTCAATTGCTGCATACGCTCACTGCAATCGAAAACGTCCAAGTGCCGCTTCTGCTTGCGCGCAACAAGGATGCGCGCCGGACGGCGCTCGAGCGGTTGCGCTGGGTCGAGATGCATGAGTATGGAGACCGTTTTCCGCATCAGCTTTCCGGGGGACAGCAGCAGCGCGTTGCGATTGCGCGAGCGCTGGTACATAATCCGCGGCTCGTGCTCGCCGACGAGCCTACTGGGAATCTGGACAGCGTGACGGGCGAGATCGTGTTGCAGACTCTCCGCGGAATTGCCGGCGAGTTCGGAGCCGCCGTGATGATGGCGACACACAGCGCGGAGAGTGCCGCGATTGCCGATCACGTCTTGTATATGAAGGATGGGCGACTGGAACCGGCGATGGCGTTGCCATGATCCCTGCCTGGCTGCTGTTCATGGCCGTCATCTTGCGTCCGCTCTGGCGCGAGCCGGTCCGTACCGCGCTGACTACGTTTGCCGTAGCGCTGGGCGTTGCGGTCGTGATCGCAATTGATCTGGCGGGACAGTCGGCTGCGGGCAGTTTTCATTCTTCGGTCGAATTGCTGGCCGGCAAAGCCGATTTCGAAATTACTGCCCCGGGCGGGGTTGATGAGCGCTTGCTCGGAACGCTCGTAGCGCTGCCATATGCGTTTAATTTCGCGCCGCGCGTCGAAGACTTCTGTTTTGTCGACGCGAAGGGCGAGGCGCTTCCATTTATCGGCATTGATTTGATCGGACATGCCGATCGCGAGCGTTTCGAGGAAGGTCTGAGCGGGGATCGCGGTACACAATTCGACACACCGAATCCGATTTGGGTTGGGCAACGCGTCGGGCTTCGCCGCGGAGACCATATTCGTCTTCTCATCAACGATGCTGTTCATGAGTTTACGGTCAAAGGAGTTCTGAAATCGAAACCGGGCGAAGTCGGCGAGCAGAACGTCATTGTGACGGATATCGGCATCGCGCAGAACCTGACGCGGAAGGCGAGCAGGCTCGACAGCATCGAAGTCACGGTTCCGCGCGGACATTCCGCCGAGTACTGGCGCGAGCTGCTGATAAGGCAATTGCCGGCGTCGGTCACGGTCGAGCCGCAGGGTGCGCGCACGGACGAAAATCGCAAAATGCTGGCGGCGTTCCGGTCGAACTTGCAGGTGTTGAGTTACATCGCACTGCTGGTGGGCGCGTTTCTGATCTACAACACCATTTCTATATCCGTGGTCAGGCGGCGCGCTGATATCGGCATCGTGCGCGCTCTGGGGGCAACGAGAGGCACCGTTCTGACAGGGTTCCTTCTGGAGGCTCTGTCGTTTGCAGTCGTGGGCAGCGCGATCGGAATCCTCGCCGGACGGATGATGGCGCTCGGGGCCGTGACGCTCGTCGGCAATACAGTCCAGTCACTGTATGTCACGAGCGAGTCAGCGCCGATTCATTTGAGCTGGGGCGCGCTGCTCAAAGGCGCGGGCATTGGGTTGGCGGTTTCGTTGCTGGCATCGCTCGCGCCGGCAATGGATGCAAGCCGGGTTGCTCCGGTCGAAGCCATGGCGCGCGGACGTCAGGAGTACGTTCAGAAGCTGAGATCACACCGGACTCTTTTCTGGGCGGTTCCGATGCTAATAGTCGCCACGGTATTTTCGCGGCTGCCACCCGTAAACCGGCAACCGATCTTCGCATACCTGGCGGCCCTCTTACTGGTGGGTGCAACGTCGCTGTCGATACCGAACATTGTCCAGTTGTTCACTCGCGTGGTCCATGGCCTCGTGGAACGCCTTCTCGGGGTGGAAGCTATGTTTGCTGCACGTTCGTTAAGAGCGTCGCTGGGCCGCACGTCTATCCTGATCGCGGCGCTTGCAACCGCGGTCGCCATGACGGTGGCGGTTGGCATTATGGTCGGCAGTTTTCGGGACACGGTCTGGGTATGGATGAACAATGAATTAAAGGCGGACTTCTATCTTCGTCCTGCGGGCACGCCGGCCGCAGACCGTCATCCGACATTGAGGCCGGACATTGCGGACAGTATTGAGCGGTTACCCGGCGTTGCGGCAGTCGATCGCTTCCGCGCGTATCCGATCACGTATGAGGGCCTCCGCGCGACGCTAGCCGGAGCCGAGAGCGCGAAACGGCAGAGTGCGGCAAACGTGCGCTTCATCCCCGGCGAAGACACGGATGCGATTTTATCGAAGCTCCCGACCGGCGACTACGCGGTTGTGAGCGAGCCCTTCGCACTGAAGCACAATGTCCGGGCGGGCAGTGTCATTCAAATTCCGCTCGCGGGAGCAAAACGAAATTTTCAGGTGCTCGGAATTTATTACGATTACTCGACCGAGCGCGGCTTTATCATTCTGGACCGCACAACATTGTTGAAGTACCTGCCCGATCCGGCCATCTCGAACCTGGCTGTGTATCTGAAGCCCGGAGTCAATGCCGAGACGGTCCGGCGCGGCATCGATCAAGTCATTTCAGGGAAGGCCGTTGCGGTGTTCACGAACAGCAAGCTCCGAAATCGCGCAATCGAAGTATTTGATCGAACATTTGCGATCACATACGCTTTGGAAGCAGTCGCAGTCTTCGTTGCCGTAATGGGAATCGCGGGCGCGTTGCTGGCAGTTGTGATCGACCGCCGCCGGGAATTTGCGCTGCTACGTTTTCTCGGCGCGGCGCAGAGCCAGGTTCGCCGAGTTATCCTCTGCGAAGCCGGGCTGCTTGGTTTGCTCGCGAATGCGATAGGGCTGGTGCTTGGGACATTGCTCTCCCTCATTCTGATCTTCGTGATTAACAAGCAATCCTTCGGATGGACGATTCAGTTTCATTGGCCCGTTGCGTTGTTGCTCACGGCACTAAGCGGGATTTATGTCGCGACGCTGCTGGCCGGCCTCTATCCCGCACGGACCGCAACTGCGCTTAACCCGATCGAGGTCATCCATGAAGAATAAGTGGGTACTGCTGCTGCTTTTCCTGGTGCCGGCGTGCGCTCAACAGTGGAAGATGGCTCTGCCCGGTTATCAATACAGATTTCCGCGGGATCACTTCAGCCACCCCGGTTTTCAGGGCGAATGGTGGTACTACACCGGCAACCTGCGCGCGCCAAACGGACGCCGCTTCGGATTCGAGTTGACGTTCTTCCGTTTCGGCATACATCTGCCGGAACAAGCGGCGGACCGTATCACGGTAACTTGGCGGCCCGACGAAGTCTATCTCGCGCATCTCGCATTAAGCGATATCGACGGCCATGAGTTCTATCACACTGAACGAATGAATCGCGCCGGTCCCGGGTTAGCTGGCGCCAGCCTCGATCAACTCGGCTGTTGGAACGGCAACTGGCGCGTGCGCTGGACATCGCTCACTGCCGAAACACAACATCTCGAGGCGGTCTCGGACCGCTTCACACTCACGCTGAATCTCCGGCCTGCGAAACCGTTCGTAATTAACGGGCGGAACGGAGTCAGCCAGAAAGGTCCGCAGCCCGGAGAAGCCTCGCACTACATCACTTTTACGCGACTCCTGGCCACGGGCGAGTTGAGACGGCACGACTCGCCGTTTCAATTGAGCGGGCTGGCGTGGATGGATCACGAGTACTTCACAGAGGCGCCGCATGGAAGCGTTACCGGCTGGGACTGGTTTGCGATGCAGCTCAACAACAACGAAGAGCTGATGATTTACCGTTTGCGGCAGAAATCGGGGCAGCCCGATCCGTACTCCTCGGGCACTTACGTCAATGCTGCCGGCTGGGCGCAGTTTCTCGAGGCTTCTCAGTTTTCACTTTCACCTGGGGGCGAGTGGCGTAGTCCGTCCTCGGGTGCGCGGTATCCACTCGAATGGAAGATTTCTGTGCCCTCGCTTGGTCTCGAACTAACGGAGAAAACCGCACTCACCAATCAGGAGCTGTTCACAAACGGATCGACTGCGCCGACGTATTGGGAAGGAGCAGTGACGTACTCGGGGATGATGCGCTCGCAGCCGGTGAACGGCGTCGGGTATTTGGAGTTGACCGGGTACCGCAAGGAAGTGAGTTTATCGGGCGGAATCTCACAGTCTAGCGTCCATTGACTCACAGGCAGCTATGAGTTCCGATACAGGATCGAACGCGACCCACATGGCTGCAGTCGCCTTCAAGGTCTCGCGCAGAAAGCAAAGTGGATGTGCCCATCGACGGGCGTAAGCGATGATCTTCGGAAATACGTCGTCGATCCGGAAGTAGTAGAACAGCGATTCAGAACGAGTTGATAACGTCGTGATTCACGCGCGAGCCGGGCCATTTGATCGCGTTTCGTTGAATGCAGGTTTTCAATACAATACTCGCGATGAGGCAGGCCGATGTCTACAGGTTTTTACTGCAATGCAGACTCGGCGTGCTGGGTACGATCGGAGATGGCAACTGCGCCGCAATCCGCCCTGGTCGGCATCGCTGTCTCTGAGAATCTAGAGATCATTTTCGAT
>JAFAQG010000893.1 GCA_019246575.1 Acidobacteriaceae bacterium | reverse complement strand
CCCTAGAGTGCGAGTATTTACAGGAAGCGCATCGCCGCGAAAAGCCGGTGCCGGTTTCGGAAAAAGCACTGTCGAATGCCGATGTTGTCGTCACGGAGGATTTTCTGTCGGAGGAGGAAGAACTGGTTGTGGTATGTGCGCACGCGTTGGTGCATGCCGCTCTGCGCACATCCGGCGCGCTCGACACCGACGTTTTGGCCGCTCTGGAAGCATTGATTCAAACGCATCGCACATTGGAATCCGGGCTGGTATATGAAACCGTTTCGACGAACGCGATCGCAGCCGGTATCCAGCGCTCGTTTACTGCTTCTATGGCCGATTACCAAAAGGCGCGCGAGGAACGCGACGCGTTATCGCCAGTGCGGAATTCCGACATTCTCCGGGTTCTTGTTTTCCTGCACAGAGTGGGCCGGCAAAATAGCAATGGCCGGCCGCGGGGGCGCATGTACCTGGATTTGTTGCGCCAGATGACGCCTGAGGCGGGCGTTCAAGAGCGGCAGCCGAGCATTATCCTTTAACGCTGACTGACAGCCACTCTCTGCGGTGGTGGATCGGAAAGCGTGTCCATCATTCATTAGCAGCACGAAAATACGTGCGACGAATTGGCTTTCTCGCATTTTCTAGCCGATTTTGCTAACGCTTGTCTGCGCGTGAATTTTTTCGGCTTGTTCGAGAGAGGCGACATTGATGCCAGGCAACATTGACGACGCGGTGCCCGCGGCAACGCCCCAGCGCAACGCTTCGCCGAACGAATCTCCACGATCGAGAGACCAGACAATAGCCGCAGCGGCTGCATCGCCCGCGCCGATGGGGCACACAGCTTCGACCGCTGGTGGAACGGCTTCCAACACCCAGCCATCCGGAGATGCCGCGACAATGCCGCGGCTTCCGAGCGATAAGACTACACTCTTCGCCCCCATCCCTTTGATTCGAGTCACCGCATCCACCCAGTGCGAGCGCGTGATGAGTGGCGTATTCAGCAGGCGTTCGGCTTCGGACTGATTGGGCTTTACGATGGTCGGCTCGCCCTCCAGCCCGTGCAGCAGTGCGTCTCCATCGGTATCGAGCAGGCTCTTGACGCTGTGTTTATGCGCGATGCGAATCAGCTCCGTATAGAAATGCGCTTCGACACCCGGCGGCAGACTGCCGCACAACATCAGCCACGAGGCTTCGGGCAGATGTTTCTCGACAGCCCTGGTGACGCGGTTCTGCTCGGCTTGCGACAGCTTGGGTCCAAGCTCGTTCAGCTTCACGGAAAGACCGCGGCGATCGGAGATGGTGAGATTTGTTCGGATCCTCTGGCGGACTTTGACGATCTCCTTGCCGAAGCTGTCCTGCTGCAGTGTTTCTTCAAATCGCTTGCCGTCCTCGCGCGGACCGGAGGTGGTGATTGCGACGGCCGTGGCGCCGAAGCTGGTTAATACACGCGCGGCGTTGATGCCCCGGCCACCTGCATTCTCCGTCGTTGATTCGATGTAGGCGCGATCCTCAAAGACCAGCCGGTCGACAGTGACGATGCGGTCGATGGCCGGGTTGACGGTCAGCGTCAGGATAGATTTGCTCATTCAGATTCGCGGTTGCGTGTCCGCGCAACCAGAGCCGGATTCAGCGTTACAGGCGGCGAGGGTTCTAGGACGATCTTTGTCCTTTCGTCGAGAGCGTGGCGCCCAAGATTCCACCGAGGACGGGAAGAAGGGTAGAGATGCACAAGCCGGTCAGGAGAATGCTGACCGCGATCTCGCGCGGGCTGCCCGAGAATGCAGCCATCTGAGGCATGTTTTCAATTTGCTTTATCACGTCCCTCCCGGCGGAAGAGCCTAGCAGTGCGATTGCGGACACTAGAAAAACCCAAAGACCGGTCATCCACCCGAGGAAAGCGCCTGCTGAACCGGAAAGAGGCGCGGCCGATTGCCTGCGATAGATTCTGGCCGCAAAGAAGCCGGCCGCCAGAAATACAATCGGGACCAACACAGGTGAGATGAGCGCAGCCAACTGGGAACAGGCAAGCGCGGTGACGGCCATGATGACGCTGATGGCGACCGCGCGTCCATTCTTGAACGACACACGGCTGCCCTGCGGCGAACTGTGAACAGACGCGGGCGTTGCAGTTACCGGTTCCGGAGCGAGCCGCGCAATGTCCTCTTCGTATTGAGGTTTGCCGCACTTGTGGCAGAAGCGGGCATCTTCCGGAAGCACTGCCCCGCACGTACAGCGTTGTTGCACACCCCCATTTTAGTTCTTCCGTGCGTTTTGGCCAGACAACCTTGGGGGCCTGAGTTAGAACGTCGGAACCTTCAACCGATCGTGAATTCAACCATCGGCTTGCCGGAACTGGAAACGTCGATCGCGCAAAATGGAAAGGACTATATGCTGCAGCCAGGCGTTGGATTCACATTCAAGGAAAAGATGTCGGGCGGTTTCTCCATGTCCGAAAGCGATCCACAGTCGGGAGCAGATACCGGCCAGAAAAACGGCTCACGGCTTACCATGCACGCGACCGTCAACATTCCAGATCTGAATGCGTTTTTTACAGACGAGCAACATGCGGGAACGCTCACGGGCGATCTCGATTTCGCGCCTCTCGGATCAAATTTGCGTTCCACACGCGGCATTTTCAAATTATTTTCGCCCGCAGACCGGCCGGACTTGAAATATATGGTTTACGAACTCGGTTTTGAGGCGAGTAACGGTTCCTACTATTTCGCCGGACGCAAAGAGGTCAAGCGGGACGCAATCACGAACGCGTGGAAGGCTACGACGACGTTGTACTCTCAGTTGTACGACGGCCCGAATAAGAGCGGACAAATAATCGGCGCAGGCATTCTGACACTCGCCGTGGCAGATCTGCTCGCCATGATCCCAACCATGCAGGCCACAAACGCACCGAATAAGGAACAAGCAGTCGAGGCATTCGCAAAGTTTGGCCAATTCTTCTTGGGCGAACTTTGGAACACTTACGTCGGGAGCGCAGGACCGCGTAAGGTGTAACCCACTGGCGTATAACAATGGACTTCGACGTTATCGTCATCGGAAGCGGATTCGGCGGCGCAATCACAGGCTGTAGACTCTCGCAAGCTGGTTACAGAGTAGTTATTCTCGAGCGAGGACGCCGGTGGGACAAGTCGAATTACCCGCGCAATCCGGACGACATGTGGCTATGGAACGAACACTGTCCGGAAAAGGAGCATGGCTGGCTTGATCTGCGCGTGTTTCCTCACATGTCGGTTGCGGCCGGCGCGGCAGTAGGCGGCGGCTCTCTGATTTACGCAAATATCTCCTGCGAGGCGCCGAAAGAAGTCTTTCAGAATAACTGGCCACAGGAAGTTACATACGCCGAATTGAAGCCGTTCTACGACGGGGTCGCGGAGGTCATGAATGTGCAACGAGTTCCCGCCAATCAGTGGACGAATCGAATGAAGCTAATGCAGGAAGCGGCGCAGAAAGCCGGATTTGGGGATCGCTTCAAGCAATTGGAACTGGCTGTTTCGTTCGATCCGGATTTCGACCTGGATCGACAGAATCCGTTTAACGTGGTCAACAGCAAACGGTTCGTGAACCCGCAGGGAGTCGAACAGGGGACGTGCGTTCATCTGGGGAATTGCGACGTCGGTTGCGATGCGGATGCAAAAAACACGCTGGATAGAAATTACCTTGCGTTGGCAGAGAAATCCGGTGCGCAGATTCGCGAATTGCACATGGCAACGAACATACAGCCGATTACAGGCGGTTACACTGTTTCGTTTAACCAACTCGCAAACGGCACAGTAACCCCGGGGTCGCTATCGTCGCGAATCGTAATCGTAGCAGCGGGTTCGCTTGGGTCTACAGAATTGCTGCTGCGCTGCCGCGATGAGCACAATTCTCTGCCTGCTCTCAGCCCGTTTCTTGGGAGTAACTGGAGCTCGAACGGAGACTTTCTTACACCTGCGTTCTATGGTACTCGCGATGTGAGCCCGTCTCATGGCCCCACAATCACGTGTGCCATTGATTTTCTCGATCGCAGTCAGGATGGATGTAGCTTCTGGATCGAGGATGGCGGTATTCCGAATCTTCTCGGCGACTTTCTGAATCGCTTGGAAGCAAATCCTGTAACTAATCCGGAGGCTAGGCTTCTGCTGGACGCGTTCCGGCACATGCTTCGGAACGAAGATCCGGAACCATTCAGAAACATGATGCCGTGGTTCGCGCAAGGTGTCGATGCAGCGAATGGAACGCTTTCGCTGCATCATTCG
>JAFAQG010000696.1 GCA_019246575.1 Acidobacteriaceae bacterium | reverse complement strand
GCCCGAAATGCTTAACGGCGATTTCAGTAAGCTAACCGACGCGAACGGGCGAAGGATAACTATTTACAATCCATTCAACGCCACGATCAATCCTGACGGCACCGTAACTCGCCAGCCGTTCTCTGGAAACATCATCCCGCCCAACATGCTGAATCCGGTCGCCCAAAAAATCTTGAGCTTTTTCCCGAAGCCCAACACTACAACGCCGGGTTCAGGGTATTCGGTAAACGATTTGTTTATTCCTGGCGGCACGAACTTGGACAAGGACGATTTCTATAATTTCGTTGCGAAGTTCGATCAGAACTTTGGCGAGAAGAACCACGTGTTTTTCCGCGCCGCAAGCAACGATCGGACCGAACACCGCAACACGAATGGTGTTCTCGGGCCCGGCTGGCAAGGGCCCGGGCCGCTGAAGCGGATCAATGATGCGTACGCACTTGACTGGACAGGAACTTTGACACCGACTTTGGTTACGAACGCCCGCTTCTCAGTCGCACGGTACGTGGAGGGCTCCCGGGGCGACCCGGATGTCGGAAACGTGATTCAAACTCTTGGCTTTCCGTCATCTCTTATCAGCCAGTTACCGGTGCCTAACAACTTCGGACAGTACAACTTTACCGGATTCACGGGCTTCGGGACGAACTCGAATTTCAATTACACGAACACCGTTGCGTTTGCCGGGTCCGTAAATAAGGTTGCAGGCGCGCACTCTTTTAAGACCGGAGTAGATCTTCGATGGATCCAATACAACGTGATCAATCAAGGTGCTACCTTCACGCTGACCTCGAACGCCATGTGGACGCAGCAGCAGTACAACAAGAGCGATGCTCTGAGCGGAAATTCGTTCGCGTCATTCCTGCTCGGATTGCCGACTAGTGGATCTGTCGACAACAACATTTATCCTTCGTACCTTGACCGCTATTTTGCAACATACTTCCAGGACGATTACAAAGTAAGCCGGAAGCTTACTTTGAATCTTGGATTCCGATGGGACTTTATTCCGGGCGTCAAAGAACGGTACGACCGTTTGACGCGAGGTTTCGATCCGAACGCGATAAATCCGGTCAACGCGCTCATAAACCGGTCTTTGTTCCCTGATTTTCCAACTATCAGGGGCGGCTTGCTCTTTGTAAAGCCGGGCCAAACTAATGGCAACCTCGATCCGACTGGAATTCAACCGCGGTTCGGCATGGCCTATCGCATGACAGACAGAGTCGTGTTCCGCGGCGGCTGGGGCCGTTACATGGTAAATCCAAACAACGACAATCTTCGTAGCGAGGGTTACAATGTCACCACGCCACTCGTAAATTCCTTTAACGGCGGCCGCACTCCTATTCCGAATCTGCTCAATAATCCGTTCCCATCCGGTATTCTTCAGGCGCCGGGCCACAGCAATGAGCTCGCAACGCTGCTTGGACAGGGATCCAGCTTCTTCGATCCTACGTTTAAGACTCCCTATGCCGATCTGTTTTCTGCTGGCTTTCAGGTTCAGCTCCCATTGCAGTCACGGTTAGAGGTATCTTACGTCGGGAACCGGGGTTACAAGCTGGAAACCGCGCGCCAGTATAACGAGATCGGCTTGGGCTTGCGGCAACAATGCAATATTCTCGAGGGCGGTAATCCGCTGTTCTGCGATCAGTTACTTCCGAATCCGTTTTTTGGATTACCGCAGTTCGCCGGCACGAGTCTCGGGACGGACATGACGACCTCGCGTTTCAACCTTGGGCGTCCATTCCCGGAATTCGGGCAGGTGAACCAGCGTGGCCGAAACGACGGCAAATTATGGTACAACGCCTTGCAGATTACCTACAGTGTGCGGGCGCAGGCTGGTCTCAACTTGACCTTTGCATATACGTACTCGAAGGCAGTCGAACAGGGCGGCTTTGATGCCGATAACACAAGTGACGGAAATGCGAATGCCCTGAACGGAAACAATGCGAACCAGGCATTCAACGATATTCAAAAGTTCGTACCGGAGCGTAGCCTCACGTCATACGACCGTCCAAACGTTTTCAAAATAAGTACCGTGTACGAACTTCCGATTGGACGCGGGAAGACCTTGTTTAGCGGCACTAATCGCGTGGTGAATGCACTCATCAGCGGCTGGGAGCACACGATGATCTTCCAATACTCTTCCGGGCGTCCCTGGAATTCCCCCGATAACGTTATTTATGCGCGGAACGCCGACATCCCAATTGACTGGAAGGCTCCCGTAATTCAGGCAGTTCGACCGTGTGTTGCTCAGGTAAACGACAACGGCTCCATTACGCTCGAACCCTACAGTCAGACTGTAAGCGGCTGCAATCTCACGAACTATAACTTCCTCGTCCTCCCACGCTACGCTCCGCGTGTGACACCTTTTCGTGACGCTCACATCCGCCTGGATGCCGAACCTCAGTTCGACATGTCCCTTACAAAGATGACCCGCATCGACGAAAAGCTGTCGTTCCAGTTTCGCGTGGAGGCGTTTAACGTCTTTAACCGGTTTTGGATGCCCCTGCAGCAGTTCACGAACGACCCCTTGAGTGCACAGTTCGGGCAAATCATCAAAGGATCTGCCGCGCAGGGGAATGCGAACTTCCCGAGACAGATTCAACTCGGTTTCAAAGCGATCTTCTGACGACGGGCGAGAGTTAGCGCCTTTGATGGAGTGCGAACGCATCGTATAACGGTGCACGTTCGCCCCTTGCAATCAGTACACTACGGGCCTGTACAGCGTTGAGTTTAAGCTGTTCTGCGTCAGCTTCGGTCTCCGCGCGGAGATCGTTGTGTATGAAGTATCCGCCCGGGCGTAACATTGCCGCGATGTTAGTTAGTGCAAGCGGTAATTCGAGCGATGAGAAATACAGCAAGACGTTGGTTGCAATTACCAGGTCGTAAGTACGTCCAAGGCGCTGAGTAATGACGTTCATTGCCTCCGCATGAACGGCGCGTGCGACAGCGCCGTCGACGGAGATTGTTCGAGTCAGGAATCGAGCAGGCAAATGGATGCGATTGGGGCCTGTGGCTGCAGTTCCGATACCGGCGCCGATCGCATCGAAATACCGGTTGTACTCTTGTGTGCCGGGCTCAGAGTACAGGTACAAGAGCCTAGGGCCGCTTGGAAATGAATTGATAAACCGGATTGGCCGGTCATTGATATCGACGCATTCGAGATCGAGATCCTGAAGGCCGGACAAGCCGAGTGTCAAAACCGCATCGGCGGTCAAATAAGGCTGAAAACTTTGCGGCGGAACAGCATCGACGAGATCCGTTCGCGGAGCGAAGTCCAATCCCGGACCGATAATCAGTACTCGCTCAATCCGGGTTCCCGGAGCAGTAGCCTTCAGCACTGCGAGCGCGTTCCATACAGCGTAATTTCCGGCGACCTGCGTATCCGTGCTGTGTCCCCGACTCTCATATAGACGATCCTGGCTCAGGAACTCCTTCCGATAAAGAAACCGCATGGTCCTGCAGTACTCGCCCGAGAGGAAACGCAGATTGCGATCGCGCGAAGGAAGCAGTTGCGCAAAGTACAACAGGCGGGGATTGCGCCCCGGGTTTGAAAGCGCCCGCAGAAACTGTTCAAGACGGATGCGTACGGCTTCCGGAATCTCTCCGGTTTGAGCGAACGATTTGGCACTGAGCGCCGGCTCGAGACTTCGTTCACCCGTGAACTGGTTCGATTGGAGGACGTAGGCGATCAGGTGGTCGAACTCGCCATCGCGTTCGCGGCGGGCCGTTTCGCGATTGATGCTGCGGACGAGTTCTGGGAATGACTCGCGCCTGAAACGCGACGCAATGCGAGCAGGTAGGTCGTCGAACGTGATCTCCCGAACCCGAAGGTCACGAGCCGCAGCGCCATACGGCTCGGCGAATGCGAGAACGATCATTATGCCCATCCAGGCACAATCGCGTGTTCGGCACCGCATCCGCTGTAACTTTGTCGTCCAGCAGGTTTAGCCTTTTTCGAGGCGCAGCATCACCACGCCATGCGCAGGTACAGTCGCGCTGAAGGAGTCTCCCGACAAATTCACATCCTCGTGTGTCCATAAGTTTCTGGCCCGCGAACGGTTGCTGACATCCAGCTTGGACCAGCTTACGGTCAGTTCCTTCACTGCTTCATTGCGGTTGAACAGCGCGACCGCTATCGCACCGTCCTTAAGTTCGCGCGTCCAAACCTCTGTGTTGTCTGCCAGCAGTGTCCGCTTTACGGGATGCGCCGCCGGATCCTGATCGACCGCAATGATGTCACGGTTGGTTAACAACTCAACCGTCGCCTGCGACATACTGTGCAGATCATTACCCGCGAGCAGCGGCGCGGCAAGTAAGGCCCAGAGACTCATGTGGACCTGATATTCGTCGCTTGTCATACCGCCATTTCCCACCTCGAGCATGTCGGGATCGTTCCAATGGCCCGGT
>JAFAQG010000539.1 GCA_019246575.1 Acidobacteriaceae bacterium | reverse complement strand
GCTCAGAGAGGCGCTACAGGAGGAGATGAAAAAAGGGCAGGTCGAGCTCCATATGGAACCGCGCGGCCTGGTCATCAGCTTGAAACAAGGCGCCCTGTTCGACTCCGGCGACGCAACGGTCAAGGATTCAGCCCGCCCGATTATGCGCAAGGTCGCAAATGTGGCGCTCAATTTGTCGAATCAGCTCCGGCTCGAAGGGCACACGGACAACATACCGATACACAACGACCGGTATCGCAATAACTGGGAGCTCTCTTCGGCGCGCAGCATTGCGCTACTCGAGATGCTCACAGAGGATTACGGCCTTGCGATGAACCGGCTATCGGTCAGCGGCTATGCCGACGTGGCACCTATAGCGTCGAACGAGACCGAAGAGGGCCGCACCCGTAACCGCCGCGTTGACGTGGTGATTCTCAGCTCGGCGGCCGCGTGGTCCGAGCCTGGAAAGTATCGCGCTGCGACCCAGCAGTAAAACCTGATACAACCGCGCGGATGGCAGATGACGTGCTCTGTCCTCGTTGCGTATGGTCGATCCTGTTTCAAATCAATTGGAAAGGTACATGGATCTGGTGTCGATGCGACAAAAACTTGTCGCTGCCAATATTGCTAATGCCGATACACCCGGTTATCGCACGCAGGACATCGACTTCCAGACGGAGTTGCGGAATGCGGAAAGTGGCGCACAGCCTCGCGTCGTCGAGGTGCCAGACCTGAAAGTAAAGAACGACGGTAACGACGTCAGTATCGATCGTGAGTCCAGAATGCTGGCGGAAAACGACTTGCGGTTCCGGTTGGCGTCGGGACTGTTGAAAGACAAGTTCAACCTCATTAAGCAGGCCATACAGGGGGATAAAACATGAGTCTCTTTTCGTCGATCTCTGTCAGCGCGTCGGGCATGGCTGCGGAGCGCACGCGCGCCGAGTTGCTCGTGGAGAACATGGCGAACGCCGAAACGACGCGTACGCCCGATGGTGGGCCTTACCGGCGCAAGGATGCCGTGTTTGAAACCGAGCAGGTGGCATCACCGTTCGCATCCGTGTTTCAAGACGAGTTGAATGCGACAACGAGCGGCGTGAAAGTGTCGGACATAGTTGTCGACCAGCGCGACCCCGAAAAACGCTATTTGCCGGGTCATCCCGATGCCGATAAGGACGGCTATGTGTCTTTCCCGCGCATAAACCCCGCGGAAGACATGGTCGACCTGGTGGATACGAGCCGTAATTATCAGGCAAATGTCGCTGCAATTTCGGCTGAGAAGGACATGATTCAGCAATCGATTGGGCTCCTGGCATAACCGTCTTCCGCGGATTGAGAATTTAGGAGCTCAGATACTACCTCTTGAACAGAAGGTCTAAGGCGGTTCCTCGACTGAATCGCACCATGATTTTCACACGCGAATCCGATGACACCGATCACCCCCATTCAACTCGCAGACCCGTCTCTTATTACGACTTCGAATCCGGCGACTGTCTCGGGCAGTTCATCCGGTATGGCGGGGGGCGCCGTTTTCAAAGAGATGTTCGACAGCGCCGTGGGAACAGTAGACGGTTTGCAAGCGCAGGCCGGCGTCGCCGTCCAACGTCTACTCTCGGGTGAAGACGAAGACGTTCACAAGCCGATCATTGCGACCGAGAAGGCGGATCTGTCCTTCCAGCTATTCCTGGCAGTTCGAAATAAAGTCATATCGGGTTACCAAGCGCTGATGGGAACCCAGATCTGAGCCGGTCGTAACGTTGACCCGACTTCGATCGTGATCACGCAAGACAGGAATGGACCAGCTCAAAAAATTCTTTGCTAGCTTGAGCCTGCGGCAGCGGCTCACGTTGGGTGCAGTTGCCGCGCTGGTGATTGCGAGCATCGGTTTATTCATCCACTGGAATAAAGAGCGTGGTTTCAAGCCCCTCTATTCAGAACTGTCGCCCGAGGATGCCGGCGCGGTAGTCGCAAAGCTCCGTGAGGCGGGTGTTGACTACCGGCTCCGAGAATCGGACACGACCGTGCTGGTCCCATCGGAGAAGGTGCCGGAATTGCGCCTGGAAATGGCGACCGCAGGGATTCCCAAGAGCGGCCGCATCGGATACGAGTTGTTCGACCGGACGAATCTCGGCACCACCGATTTCACCGAGCAGGTCAACTATCACCGGGCGGTCGAAGGCGAGCTGGAACGATCTGTGATGGCCATGTCTGAGGTCGATCAGGCTCGCGTGCATATTACGTTTCCGAAGGACTCTGTTTTCACGGACGACCGGCAACCCGCGAAGGCGAGCGTCATGGTCAAGCTGAAAACGGGCGCCAAGCTCTCGGAACAAAACGCTGCCGCGATGGCGCAGCTTGTGTCGAGCGCCGTGGAAGGGCTTGCGCCCGAAGCAGTGTCGGTTCTCGACATGCACGGCAATCTGCTGATTCGTCCAAAGAAACCGAATGACGGATCGGCTGCGAGCGACGAGGTTCTGCAATACAAAGATAAGCTCGAGCGCGAAACGCTCGCCAAAATTAACTCGGTTTTGGATCCGCTCCTGGGCTCGGAAAAATACCGCGCTGCGGTCGATGTCGATTGCGATCTGACCAGCGGCGAGGAGAGCGAAGAGACATTCGACCCGACGCATTCGGTGATCACATCTTCGCAACGCACAGAAGAAGGCTCGCTTGCACGCGATACGACGAGCGGCGTTCCAGGAACGCAAACCAATCTTCCGCGGCCACCTGTACGGCCTCCTACACAGCCCGGGGCAGGCGTGGCGCGCAGAACCGA
>JAFAQG010000490.1 GCA_019246575.1 Acidobacteriaceae bacterium | reverse complement strand
TCTCCTGTCGAAGCGTCGACTCGCTACCTGGCCCATATGGCCGCGTCGTGGCAGCACACGCGAGGCACCACACTATCGGAAAACGAAATTGTCCTCACTGTCCCCGCCAGCTTCGACGAAGAAGCACGAGAGCTGACGGTGCAGGCTGCGCGCGAGGCTGGCATCGAAAAGCTCACATTAGTCGAAGAACCCGCAGCCGCCTTTTACGCCTGGATCGCAAGTCACCTTGCGCGCTCGAACAAAGAGCTTGTAGACGGCCAGATTGTTCTCGTCTGCGACGTCGGGGGCGGCACGAGCGATTTCACTCTGGTCCGGGTCGATCGCGAAGCCGATCGCGTTCAATTTACTCGCACACACGTTGGGCGTCATCTCCTGCTCGGCGGCGACAATCTCGACCTGACCATCTCCTGGCTTGCGGAATCGAAACTCGGCAAGACACTATCCTTGCGACAGCGAAGCGCCCTGCGCCGTCAATGCTCCGCGGCCAAAGAAACACTGCTTGCGGAACACGGACCATCGTCGGTCGAAGTCACCGTTGTGGGCGCTGGTGCGGCTCTCGTCGGCGGCACCCTCAGGACAACCGTTACCCGCGACGAAGTCCTCGAACTCGCTCTCGGCGGCTTTCTTCCCGTTTGCGAGCTGACGGATAAACCGCTACAGGAAAAACAAAGCGTGTTCCGCGAGCTCGGGCTTCCCTACGTCTCCGATCCTGCCATCACGCGTCATCTTGCCGAATTTCTACAGACCAGCCACGCTGCCGAACGCGGTATCGACGCCATCCTCTTCAACGGCGGATTCTTCATCCCTGCTGTTTTTCGCGAACGCGTCCGCGACGTGGTCGAGCACTGGTTTGGCCGCCGCCCACTCATCTTCGAAAACCAGGAACTCGACTTGGCAGTGGCCATCGGTGCGGCCTACTACTCGTATGTGCGCTCGACCGGATCGGGCGTGCTCGTGCGCGGAGGCTTGCCACGCGCCTACTACGTCGGCGTCCTGGATTCCGCTGCGTCATCTTCCATCAATGCCGTTTGCCTCGTGCCGCGCGGCAGCGAAGAAGGCCAGGAGATCAGACTCGAACAGCCAGAACTGCAGCTTCTTGCAAATACGCCCGTTGCCTTCCGGCTCTACAGCTCGCTGAGTCGCGCGGATGATGCCGCCGGGCAGATCGTCTCGTTCGCGCCCGCAGACGACATGCTCGATCCCGCCAGCGATCCGCGCCTGCACGCACCGCTTCGTGCCGTCATTCGCTTCGGCAAAGGCGGAGAGCGGCGTGTGCCAGTAACATTGGGCGCCCGTTTGAGCGAAGTAGGAACCCTTGAAGTCTGGGCCGAATCAAAAATTACTGAGCATCGCTGGCGGCTCCAATTTCAGCTGCGCAAAACGGGTGACACGAGCGAGCCCGCACCAGTTGCCGCTGCCGGTCTCCGATCCGCCGCCGTCATCAGCGCCGAGGCGCAGCACGCCGCCGAGTCGCTCATCGAAGACGTTTTCGTGCGCTCCGCATTCCCCCCGGAACAGTTACCCGCGCGTCTCGAACAGGCGCTTGGACTGGGACGTTTATCGTGGCCGGTTGCAACCATTCGTGGGCTCGCCGATAAGCTCCTGCAACACGCCGAGGGTCGCCGCAAGAACGCTCCGCATGAGGCACGCTGGCTGAACTTGACCGGCTTCTGCCTGCGCCCCGGCTTCGGCTTCCCTGGCGACGATTACCGCATCGAGCAAGCGCGCCGCGTCTACGCACGCGGCATCACTTTCGCGAATCAAGTGCAGTGCGAAATCGATTGGTGGATCTTTTGCGGCCGCATCGCCGGCGGATTTAACCGCAACCAGCAGGCCGATATCTTCCAGCGCTTGTCCCCTCTGCTGCTTCCCCGGCAAAAGAAAAAGCAACGCATGAACCCCAGCCTCTACCGCGAGATGTGGCGCACCGCCGCAACCCTCGAACTGCTGCCGCAGCAAACGAAGGTGCAGCTTGGCGAACCGCTGCTCGAAATCGTCAAACGCGGAGAGATGCTCGAAGTTGCTGTTTGGTGCCTCTCCCGCCTCGGCGCGCGGAAGCTGTTCAGTGGTCCTATCAATCTCGTTATCTCCCCTGCGGTCGCGAGCCGCTGGGTGGACGCGCTACTTCGTCTTGCATCGTCTCCTGCAACGCTCGAGGCTGTGGCGCATATCGCTCAGATTACCGGCGATACGGCCCGTGATCTTCCGCCCGCAACGCTCGAACTGGTACGCCGCGCTTTCGAGAAGAGCCCGCGCGCAGCCGATCTGTTGCGCCAACTCTCGGGCGAAGATACGGATCTTGCTTCCTCTAGCCGTGTCTTCGGCGAGGAACTGCCCGCGGGATTGGTGCTCGCCGAACCCCTCACCGCCCAGCCTCAATGAGGGAAACCGAGCTCGTCCGGTGCATTCAACACCTCACGACCAGGCATCATCGGCACTCCACTATCGTCAAAGGTATCGGCGACGACTGTGCTGTTATCCGGCCGCGCGCAAACCAGGACCTTGTCTTTACGAGTGATTTCGCTCTCGAAGGACGCCATTTCGCTCTCGACACTCACAAACCCGCCGAGATCGGCCACAAAGCGCTCGCCCGCAGTCTCTCCGATCTCGCAGCCATGGGCAGCGAGCCCGTGTTCTGTCTCGTATCGCTCGCAATTCCTCAACAACTCGCCACCAGTTGGGTCGATCGCTTCTATCGCGGCCTGCTTGCGCTCGCGGACAAGTTCAAAATCACCGTCGCCGGCGGAGATCTTTCGCGGTTAGACAAAGTTGTCGTAGATGTCATGTCCTGCGGCTCTGTGCCTCGCGGTAAAGCCATTTTGCGGAGCGGCGCGAAACCGGGCGACTGCATCTACGTCACCGGAGAGCTTGGCGCAGCCGCTCACTCCAACTGGCGCAGGACACCGCAGCCGCGCATTCAGACCGGAATTGCGCTTCGTAGTCTCGCATCCGCAGGCATGGACCTCAGTGACGGCCTGTCACTCGATCTTCA
>JAFAQG010000421.1 GCA_019246575.1 Acidobacteriaceae bacterium | reverse complement strand
CCCGGAACCCGAGGTAAAAGTCGAGGAAGAACCAGTCAGCTGGTGGGAAAAGGTCAAGCATTCGGCCTTATACGGCAACAAGCAGAAAGCCGAGGCGGCAAAATCCTCGAACCGCAACAAGCGCCGTCAGAACAAAACCGGCATGCTCGTCGCTAGCGTTGTGGGTGTCCTCGTTGCGGGCGTGTGGCTCTTCACTGTTGTCTCGGCGCCCGTTCGCAAGCAGCTAGCTCGAGAGGCTCAAACAATGCAGCAGCCGGAGACTGCAACGCAGAAATCTCTCACGCCCGGACTCGAAGCGCATCCGAACGAGCAACAGCCTTCTCCCGACGGTTCGGTCACGGCCGCGGACATCCGCGCGACGTCCAACGGAACACAACCCGCTTCGAGTACGGCGAAAAAACCGGCTGACGCTCCGGATGAAGACTATGTGCTGGGCAAAATTCCGCCGCCACCTCCCGCGCCCGCGAGCACTCCGCCGCCTCCAACCCCTCCGGCGCCGCAGAAGAACCCGCTCGATACGACGGCGCTGGTCTTCGTCCACCATGTCGCGAAGGATTCCGCCGGTACGGAAGGCACCAAGCTTGAGTCCGTTTCCTATCAGCCTGCTCTAGCCCTCAAGTCGCTAGAATTCGATTCGTTGGTCACGGGCACGCGCCTGGTGGCCCGGCTCGAAACCCCGGTCAGCACGGCCGTATCGCTGCCGGCAGTTGCAACCGTGGAATACAACTACGAAGACAAGGACCATACGCTGTTGATTCCGGCCGGCAGCCGCGTTTTCGGAACGCTGGAACAAGCGGATGCACAAGGGTTCGTGGGGCTCCATTTCACGTCCATTCAACGGCTCTCCGATCCGGCTCCGATTCCGTTCGAAGCGCGCGCCATCAGCCTCGACTATAAACCGCTGAAAGGCGTGGTTACAGGGCGCAACCGCGGCCGCCGTTTCCTGGTGCGTGCCGGGACCGGTCTCGGTCAAATTGCCGCGGCCACGGTCGGAACGACGCAAGGAACGGGCGCCACCGACGCGCTGAACTCGAATGTTCTCATTCGCGAGCAAGTCATGAACAACATTGGATCGGCTGCCGATCAGGAAATCCAGCAAATGGCCTATTCGGAGCACCGGGTCGTGACGCTTCCCGGGAATACGCGGTTCTATTTGGTCATCGATCATCAGCCGAAACCGCGAGAGCGCCGCGAGGCGCCCGAACAACAAGCGGCGGACTCGAATACCAGCAACGCTAGTGTCCAGGCGCAGTTGCTCGAACTGCGGAAGGAGCTGGTGGACATCACGGCCAAACAGACGCCGCTCACTTCGCAACCGCTTGCTGTCCCGACCACCGACGCGAGTTCCACAAATCCACCGCAGTAAGACCGCGCGTTTTCCTAGAAAAGGGCGGGGAAGTCCGCGCGAAAGGACCGGATTTCCCCGCTTCATTTTGTATAAAATCTGGTGAGTATGCGCGAGTTGCCGCATCCCCGCCATCTGCCGGCCTGGAGTATTATCGCCGTTCTGGCGATTAGCGGTGTTGTGTTCGTCATTACCCGCCTTGCCGGTCTCAGTCATCAATCCCTCGCGAACTGGATCTTGACGAGTTGGCCCACGCTGATTGCTTTGGGAGCGGGAGTGTTGCTGCTCGAGGCGGGGCCGCTTCGCTCGCTGCCGTCGCTGTTGCGCAACGTACTCGCTTGCGTTCGTTATACGATCTTCTATCTTGCGTTTGTCGCGATTCTGCCCAAACTTGGATTGGGAAGCATCACCGGTCCTGTCATCTTTGTCAGCAGCGGTCTGTTCTTCCTGTTTCTCATGCTGAAACTGGCGACGAACCTTCGTTTTCCGCGCCTTGTGGGTGGCAGCAGCGGCAGGATGCGAGATGGGACCAGTTCGCTCGAAGACGGATTGCAGAACAAAACGCCCGCAGTGCGGTTCAGCGACGTCGGTGGCCTCGATGCGGCCAAACAGCAGATCCTTCAGCTTGCCAGGACCCGACTGAGCGCTCGGAAATTCGAGAAGCAGGGAATCGTCCAGAACGGTATTTTGCTGTACGGTCCACAGGGAACCGGAAAGACGCTGCTCGCGGAAGCAACCGCCGGCGAACTGGGGCTTAACTATTTGTACGTTTCTGGGGTTGCCCTGAACGGGATGTGGATCGGAGAGACGGAGAACAACATTCGTCGCATCTTTTCCCAAGCGGCACGAGGGCGGACGCTTCTATTTCTCGATGAGCTGGATGCGCTCGGAGCAGCACGGCAGACGCTGACCAGTCAGACCTCAATTGGCGCGAATCGGAGTTATAACAACACGACGATTCAGCTGATGCAGTGCATAGACCAATATCGGCGATCTCCCGGCCTGCTGATCATGGCGGCCACCAATTCTCTCGACAGTCTCGATCCCGCCCTGATCCGAGACGGGCGTTTCGATCTGAAGATCCGGCTGGATCTGCCGACCGAATCGGAGCGCCGGCAGATTCTGGCGGCGCTGCTTGCCAAGCGGAATGCTTCGTTTTCTGTCGAACCGTGGGCGCGTCCTACCTCGGGCTACAGTCCCGCAAAGCTGAATGCGCTGGTCGATCGGGCTGCATCCCTGGCGCTAGCCGCCGGCGAGCCATTTCGCGAGAAACACCTGGAGGAGGCCTTTGGGGCGAGCGGCGGTAAAGACCGGCCGCTGATTCAACCGGTCCAGTGGGAGGACTTGATAGTGGAGCCTGCAGTGGAAGAGGAAATGAGGTTACTCGTCCGGCAGCTCAAGATTCGAACTGGCGCTCTGGTTCCCGTTCCGACCGGCGTGCTACTGGCCGGGCCTCCCGGAACCGGCAAAACGATGATCGCGCGGCTGCTCGCCACACAAACGTCCCGCAGCTTCTACCCGGTGACCGCGGCGGACCTGCTTGGCTCCGGCCAGGGCGACTCGGTGAAACGCTTGGCGGAACTTTTCGCGCGCGCCAAAGAGCACAGCCCATCGATCATATTCTTCGATGAACTCGACGGATTATTTGGCAGCACCCATACGTTTGTGTCCTCGCACGACACCCAGTTCATCGAGCAGGCTCTGATCGAAATCAGCCGCATCGAACCGTCTCATCAAGTGCTGCTGGTCGGGGCCACGAATCATCCGGACCGGCTCGACTCGCGCATTATTCGCGGCGGCCGCTTCAGCGAAAAGATCGAGATCACTGTGCCCGGGTCAGCCAATCGGGAGCGTTTGCTTCGCAAGCTGCTGGGCGATACCGCCGTTTCGATGCCGATTGCCACATTGATCGAGAGAACAGCCGGCATGGCTCCCGCAGACATTGAAGCAGTCGTGCAAGCAGCCCGGCGTTTTGCGTTCGGCCGATCGGACTGCGATCACCGGCTGCCGCCACTGGAGGTCAGCGATTTCGACCGGGCGATCGAGCGCGTGCATCCCGCGCGCTTTGCCGAGCCGTTGCGCGTTTAGCACCTTTTGCAGAAGCGCCTCCGCTTTAATTCCTTTATTTCCCTCGCGTCTGCATCTCTCTTCGACATGGAGTATATGCACCTGTCCGCTCGCCACTCTGAAAATGCGGGGCCGGACAAGGAGCAAGAACGATCCATGTTTTCACTTTTCGCTTCCCGCCTGTACGCAGTCCGCCTCAAGGGCCTGATTGCTGCGGTTCTTTTCTGTTTTGGGCTGCTCATGGCGAAGCCGACCGTAATGCATGCGCAAACCAGCGGCGATAACGGTCCTGTTGTCGGCAAAGTGGCGCCGGGCCAAACCGCGGCGGTCGTCGAAGGTACGACCGAATCCGCGCTCAACTATCTGGCAAATGTCATTTTCCCGCTGTTGGCGGTTGGTTTTCTTGCCTATGTTGTATTCGCCTTAAAAACGGGCCGGGGCTGGCTCGTAGGAGCCGTCTGTGCCGTGTGCTGCCTCATGCTCAGTGGCCTGACACGCTTGCTTGAATACCACGTGCAGCAAGGTGCGCAGGGCATCCACTGAATTCGGCCTCGGATTCAGCATGCACCCCAGATTTTCCGGCGGGGGTTCGCCTAAAACGATCCGTCTCGCCTTCTTGGAATGTGGCGATGAACTACCCCACGCTGCTCGTGGACGCGATTGCGCTCATGATGGCGCTGCGAATTCCTGCCGCGCTGATCTGCCTGTATAAGGCGGCGCTCTCGATGGGCAGCGGCTGGAACGCAAGCGGCATTTTTGCCGGGCAATTCGGCCGCTGGATGGGATGGGCCATCGTGTTTCTCACTTTACCGGAGCTCCTGCTGTGGTTCAGCGGGCTCGACTTATCGGCCACGCAACAGGCTGTTTCCGATGCATGGCTTTCCTCGTTTTCGACGCAGGCCAATAACTTCGTGAGCAATCTCGTCATCAAGCACCTCGCGATTGCGGTCGGTGCGTGGTTTCTCATGCGGGCGGTGTTCAATATCGCACACGGCGAATCCCCTATTGCTTCACTGCTCGGCTGCTTTGCGCTGCTCTCGCTGAATTCGCTCTATGTACTGATGCAGCAGTATCACACGGCCGGGAATGCCTATGCGAGTTCGGACATGGTGATGAGCTTGTGGCAGTTTGCGGCGAGCAAGCTGGCTCCGGTGGCTGCCGGCGTTTGCGTCATGCGCATCGTTTGGTGCGTGGCGCACAAGCGGCCGTGGCTGCATCTGGCAGGCTCCGGGTTCGCGTTCCTGTGTCTGTTTGGGCTGTGGGCGTTGACCAAGAGCTATCTGGGACTTTCCTAATTTATGAATTTCTATACGGGCGCTCTCCATGCGGTGAACTGGGCGGCAAATGTCATTTGCCCGATTCTCGGTGGTTACTTCCTCTGCGTGGCCTTGTACTTCTGCGGCCAGGCGCATAATTACGGCCAGGCGCACAGCCGGTATACGCACTACTGGTATGCCGCCTGGGGCATGTTCCTGATTCCGGGCCTGATGCGTTTACTGGAAGCGTTCACCGGAAACGGGGCGAATGCCGGTGATCCGGACACGTACTATCTCGCTCTCAACTCGGCCTGTAACTGGCTTGCAAATGTTGTTTTGCCGATGAACGCGGTCGTTCAGTTGGCGAAAGCGATTGGCGCCGGAAGTGGAATCTTTTCGCGTACCGGTCACACCCCGGTTTGGGGACCCACACATCACGTCTTCATTGGGCTGATGTCGCTGTGCTTGTCGGGGATCGTGAAGCTGATTCTGCACTTCATTAATAATGCGCAGGCGGTGGGGTAATCAGTATGGCACTCGAAACAACAAGAGTTCAGAGAAACTTGCGGGCCAGAATGTTGTGGTTCCGGTTCGAAGTCGAAGACGTCATTCTG
>JAFAQG010000076.1 GCA_019246575.1 Acidobacteriaceae bacterium | reverse complement strand
GAGAATGCGATACGGCATGGGATCTCGCGCCGCACGGATGCGGGGCTGCTGGAAATCACGGCGCATCGCGAAGGCGATACGCTCGTCCTCACAGTGCGCGATAACGGTCCGGGGTTTGGACCTCCGGCACCGGCGAGAGGCGTTGGTCTGGCAAACACACGCGCACGGCTGGCCGCACTCTACGGCGATCGCGCTAGCCTCGAGGCTGGGAATGCCGCAGGCGGTGGCGCCCTGGTGACGATCCGGCTGCCGTATCATGGCGCAGAGAACGATGACCGGGAACAGTGAAATCCGCGTCCTGGTAGCCGACGACGAGCCGCTCGCCCGCCGGGGCGTGCGACAGCTTCTAGCGCCGCATCGCGACATGACAGTCGTGGGTGAGGCCCGCAATGGTGCAGAGACCCTAAGGGCGTTGGATGAGTTGTCACCCGATTTACTTTTTCTCGACGTGCAGATGCCCGAGCTGGATGGCTTCGAAGTGCTGCGCGCTCGCGGCGCACACCGAATGCCTGCGGTGGTGTTCGTCACGGCACACGATCAGTTCGCAGTGCGTGCATTTGAGGCGCACGCGCTGGATTACCTGGTCAAGCCGCTGGAGGTGGCGCGCTTCGAAGCGGCTTTGCATCGTGTCCGCGATCGTTTGCGGCTGATCGAGGCTGCTGATTTGGCCGCGCGGCTCACGGCGTTGCTGGACGCGGAAAAGGCAGAGCGTGAGAAGTGGGGCGCAGAGCGGCTGGTGGTTCCGATCGCGACAGGCGAACTCGTCATTACGGTGGCGGAAATCGATTGGATTGGCGCCGATGATTACTATGCGTGCCTGCACGTGGGCGCGAAGAGCCATTTGCTGCGCGAATCGCTGACGTCCCTCGAGACGCGGCTCGATCCGCGCCGCTTCGCGCGCGTGCACCGTTCTGCGCTTGTGCAGATCGACCGAATCCACGAATTGCGTGGCGATGAGTTGGTGCTGCGCGACGGCATGCGAGTAGCAGTCAGTCGTCGGAGGCGCCCTGCAATCGAAAGTTTGCTCCGCGGTGGTAGCACACCGCGCACGTGAAGGTCTCCGTCGCTCGCTCAAGGCCATTGACGCTAAGTAAGGGTTTATCGTAAGCCAATGCAGGTTGCCGCATACCAGGCGTCGCTACTCGCCAAGGACTCGATGGGCGCGATCCAGCTCATCCAACAGCGTGTACGCCAGTGCGAGACGGATGGCGTTTCCGTGCTTTGCTGCCCGGAGGCGATTCTCGGTGGATTGGCGGACTTCAGCGATCAGCCTGGGAGGTTCGCCATTCGAACGGACAACGGACAGCTCGCTTCCGTTCTCGCACCGCTAACGAGTGAGACAGTTACTTCCATCGTTGGTTTCACAGAACTCAGTTCTGACGGCGCGCTATACAACGCCGCTGCCGTCTTTCAATGCGGTCGAGTGACCGGCCTATATCGGAAGATTCGTCCGGCTCTGCGACGATCCGTATATAGTCCGGGTTCAGAGACCCCTGTATTCGGGCAGGTGAGTTAACCTTCGGCGTCGTGATCTGTAACGACTCCAATTATCCCGAGTTGGCGCGTCGCATGGCCGTCCAAGGCGCAAGCGCCCTTTTCATTCCTACGAACAATAGTCTGCCGAACGAGCGCGCTTCGCTGAAAGTGAATGCCGCAGCCAGGAGCCGGGACGTTGCGCTTGCAACTGAAAACCGGCTTTGGGTGATTCGGGCCGATATGGCTGGCCGCAACGGGAACCTGACGTGTTTTGGATGTTCCCAGATTATCGATCCGCAAGGAAACGTGGTCCAGCGAGCGTGCGTTGGGCAGGAGGACCTGCTCGTGGCGAACATCCCACTCAAAAAGGTCGGCGTGATCGTCACTGCGCCCCCGAGTCAATCATCGTTATTTCAGCTAAGCACTTCTGGAACCAAGTCGGCTTTCCACCGTAATCCTTCGGTTTGCCGCGCCGAGTTTCCAATCTCATTGTCAGGAAGCGGACTCGCTGAGGACTGATGTATCAGCACTCCGAGCACAAGCAGAGCACTTTGTTCCAGCTTATTCATTGCGCAACGCCGACATGGGGTCGATCTTCATCGCCCGTCTCGCAGGCACGTAGCAGGCGAGTATTGCAATCGCACAAACCATCAGAGACACCAGTGTAAACGTCAGCATGTCGGTTGGCTTTACCCCGAAAAGCATTCCTGATATCAGGCGCGTAAGCCCCAGAGCAGCTAGTACTCCGCTTCCGATCCCAGCCAGCGCCATCCGCGCGCCATCGGCCAGTATCATGCGCAAAACCTGCAGCCGTCCGGCTCCGAGAGCCATGCGCACGCCGATCTCCTGCGTCCGCTGTCCGACGAGATACGACAGCACGCCA
>JAFAQG010000036.1 GCA_019246575.1 Acidobacteriaceae bacterium | reverse complement strand
GCATTTGTCTCCCGGAAGCACGCCAGCGTGAGATGAGGTTTTCGGCGTACCTGGGACTCGAGAGGGGGAGCCATGCCCGCCACCAAGCCTCACAACCACCGTTTGAGCACTTTCCTGATTCTGCTCTGTCTCGTTGCCTTGGGCTTCAATCCCTCATCGGCCTGTGCTGCCGCAACTGGCACCATTGTCGGCAGCGTGACCGACTCAAGCGGAGCGCCCATTCCCGCTGTCGACGTGACGCTGACGCAGGAGGGTACGCAGGCGATACGCAAAGCCGTAACCGACCAGGCCGGAGGATTCCAGTTTCCGCTTCTGCCGGTCGGCCCGTACACTCTTCGAGCCGAAAAAACCGGCTTTCAGGTGTTCGTCCAAAACGGCCTGGTTCTGCAGGTTGACCAGAACCTCACTATTCCTGTTACTTTATCCGTCGGTGCCGTGAACCAGGAAGTCACCGTGACCGGCAACGCAGCGGGGGTTGATCTGGTCAAGGCTACGCTAACCGAGGTCGTCGACGCACGCCGGATTGTCGATCTGCCGCTGAACGGACGCGACCCGCTGCAACTTCAAAATCTGATGCCCGGAACGGGCCCTGATGTCAACAACGTCTCCCACGGACAGGGGCAGCATGGCGGTCTCGTTGTGAACGGCAATCGCCCGGCATCGAATTACTATCTGCTGGACGGCGTCGATGATGTCGACAGCTATCTAGCCGTAGCGCCTTCTTTCCCAGCGCCCGACGCGTTACAGGAATTCAGCGTCAACACCAGCTCCTTCAGCGCTGAGTACGGGCGCAACGCCGGGGCGCTGGTGAACGCCGTGACTAAGTCGGGCACCAATGAGTGGCACGGCGATGCGTTCGAGTTCTTCCGCAACGACAAACTGAACGCGAACAATTTCTTTGCAAACCGCGCCGGCGTGGCGAGGCCACCCTACAAGCTGAACCAGTACGGCGGCACCCTCGGCGGACCGATCAAGAAAGACAAGACCTTCATCTTCGGCTATTTCCAGCAGACTGAACGCCGGCAGAGTGAAACAGTGACGGTCAATCAGGTCCTGACTCCGCAGGAACGCCCGGATTTAAATCCGTTGGGGGCAAATTTTAGCGACATTTGCCCCGGTTCAAGCTGTCCGAAAGATCCCCGGACGAACGCGCCCTTCCCAAACAACACCATTCCTCTGTCGCGCATTGATCCTGTCGCGATCAATTTAATCAAACGACTTATGCCCCTCCCGAATAGCGGCTTCAGCTACACCTGGAGTGGTTTCCGAATCGGCAATAACGACAGCTTATCGGAGCCCCAGGCGGTTGCCCGCCTCGATCACTCGTTCAGCGACAACGACAAGGTCTTCGTGCGTTATTTCTACAATCACGACAACATCAAAGGGAGTGGCGGAAATTTACCCGACCTGCCGCACATGAAAGAGTTCCGAAATAACAACGCCGGGGTCGTCTGGACACACGATTTCTCTCCTACGCTGCTGAATCAGGCTCTGCTTGGATTCAACCGCATGTATCACTACCGCTCGCCGACAGAGAGTATCGCCTGGAGAGATTTCGGTGGCGCGCCCAGCGCCGGTCCGACCAATCTGCCGGGAGACCTCTTTGCGAATGTCAGCGGTTCCATCAGCGCGTCGGGCGATGGTGTCTTTCAGCAGCCGCGCACAACTTTCCAGTACTCTGACACGTTGAGCTGGGTGCGCGGACAGCACTCGATCCGGGTAGGAGGAGAGTACAGGACCGAGGCCATGAACCGCTTCGAGGATTTCATTACAGACCCGAACATAAGTTTCAACGGGCAGTTCTCGGGTTACGCATTGGCCGATCTCCTTCTAGGTCTGCCAAATAACTTTCAGCAGGATAACGAGGTCCGTAGCGAACTGCGTCACCGCTCACCATCAGTTTTTGTCACTGATAACTGGAAGGTTGCCTCGAATCTCACGTTGGATCTGGGCTTCCGCTGGGAGCCGTACCTTCCTCCCGTTGACAACTTGAATGACCAGATCTGCTTCGATCCCACCTTCACTTCGAAATCAACCTTCTATCCGACAGCTCCTCCCGGTATTACGTTCCCGGGTGGACCGATAAACGGGAATTTTGGACAAGGTGACGCGGGTTGTCCGCGGAACCTTGTGGGCAATCACTGGAAAAACTCCGCTCCCCGTGTTGGCTTCGCCTGGGATCCCTTCAAGAAAGGAAAAACTTCCGTCCGCGGCGCATACGGCATCTTCTGGGATCAGATCCGATTGATCGCCTACAACCGGTTTTCGACTTCAACTCCCTTCAGCTACACTGCTACCATACCTTCGCCGGGTAACGTGAGTAATAATTTCGCCCCTAGCCTCGCCGGGACCTCCGCTTTTACCAACTCCGGGCAGACCGATCCCTACCCATTCGATGTCCCCAGGACGGCGTCGCAGCGCGCTGCCTTCAGCCCGCTGTATGGCGGAAGATGGCCCACATTTTCACTGGAAGTAGGTATGGCGCCGCAGTGGAACGAAGGCTACATACAGGAATATAATTTCAGCATCCAGCATGAGGTGATGGAGAACACCACCTTAACGCTCGCTTACGTCGGCAATACCGGCCGGCACCTCTACATATCTCGCGAAAACAATCCCGCTATTCCGCTGCCCTTCACGGTGGAGTCCTTCGCGTCTCAACTCGGAGATATAAACGCGCGCCGGCGCTTGAGCTACCTCCAATGCCTGAATGGACAAAACGTCAGTCAGCCCTGTTATGGTCCGTTCGCACTGAATGACGATAATGCATTCTCGAACTTCAATTCCTTGCAGGTGACTCTTAACCGGCGATTCTCAAAAGGCGTTACCGTGCTAGCCTCGTATGTCTGGTCGAAGTATCTCGATCTTGTTTCATACGGCGCAGAAGGCGGCAACGGTCCCAGGGATCCCTTCAATCTTTTTCTCGATAAAGGGCTTTCGAACAACGACGTCCGACATCGCTTCGTTGCCTCTTACATCTGGCAACTTCCGCAGGTCAACCGTTACAAAGGCACCGGCATGGGTGTACTCGTGAATGGTTGGGAAATTGACGGTATCATCACAGCCCAGAAGGGCACCCCCTTCGAGGTTCTTAGTGGCACTGAGCGCTCCCTGACAGGCATTGGCTCTGATACTGCTGATTGGATTCCGGGCACGCCCACAACCCTCGATACGGGTCGGTCGCGAGCTCAGCTGATCAACGAGTACTTCAACACCGCGGCTTTCACTCTCGCTGCTCCCGGAACGTTTGGAACCGTCGGCCGAAACACGATGATCGGGCCCGGGATCTTCAATTTCGACTTCGCGCTTTTCAAGAACTTCGCCCTGTCGGAGCGTCTCGGGAGGATCCAGTTTCGCAACGAATATTTCAACACTTTCAATAACGTGAATCTTTTGAATCCCAATTCCACTGTAAGCAATGGCTCTGCCTTCGGCACAATCACCGGCGCCCGTGATCCTCGGTATGTTCAGCTGGCGTTAAAGTGGATTTTTTGAGCGCTTCTTCCAACGCGTCGTCATTAGGTCACCTTCACTGATTGCCGGAAAATTGATTTCGAAGTGGTGGTTTCTGCTAGGTTTTGGCTTGCCTGTTCAGCTCGCCGCGTTTTGGCAAGGCGGGCACGCCGTCGAGTCGCTGCTCGCAGATGGGCTCGCGTTGATGAAATCGGGAGATTTCCAGGCAGCCGCTTCGGAGTTCCAACGTGCCGTTCAGGCGAGCCCTGAATCTGCGTATGCGCACTACAATCTGGCGCTCGCGCTGCTCCGTCTCGATAAAAACAGCGAAGCTGCCGACGAGTTTAAAAAAGTCACGGTACTCGCCCCGCAAATTGCGCCGGCTCACTACAATTTGGCCCTCTTACTCGAACAGAATGGAGATTCTCCGCACGCAATCGAGCAGTTTCAGGCCTTTCGCGCCCTCAACCCCAGTGATGGCGCAGCGATCGTTCACCTTGTCTATAACTACTTCCGTGCCGGCGCTGCCACCGAGGCCCTCTCATTGGCTCGCGAAGCGCTTAGCCAGTCGTCAGATCTAAAGCTCAAGGCTCAACTCGGTGTCGTCCTTTTCGAAAACGGACATGCTTCAGACGCACTGGAGCCTCTGGAAGCCGTAATTCGATCAGCCCCGAATGCTTTGTCGGTCATTCCCTATCTCGCGCGTGCCTACGTTGAAACGGGAGATCCGGGTAAGGCGAAGGACCTGCTGCGTCACGCCCTCCAGCTGAATCCGGATGATCCGGGACTTCATTTCAGCCTGGGGCGTCTCCTTCTCGCCTCTTCAAACCTCGAAACGCAGCAGGAGGGCACCGATGAAGTCAACGCCGCTATTCACCTTTCACCGCGCACGTCCGAATACTATGAGGCTCTCGGCCGTTCGCTGCTCGAGAGGAATCAGCTGGAGCGCGCCGCCTCGGTCCTCAAGCAAGGTCTCGAGCGCGTCCCTGCTTCCGTCAATCTGAATCTCATGCTCGGCGTGGCGGAAGCCGAGCTCCATGGCGCAACGGCCGCTAAGCCCTACATCGAAAAAGCCCTCAGCCTCGATCCCCGGGCCGCGCTCGGTTACAACTTGGCAGGCAATCTCTATCTGAGAAACGGTATTTACAACGATGCGCTGAAAAATTATATGCAAGCGGCGAAGTTTGCGCCGCAAAATGACCTCTATCTCTACGATGTCGCCCTTGTTCTCGAACGGATGAACAAAGTAGCCGAGGCGATATCATACGCGGAGAAAGCCGTTTCGCTCAAGCCGGACCGCGGAATTACTCACTACATACTCGGCAAACTTTATTCGAAGCTCGAGCGCAACGCCGACGCCGTCCGGGAACTCGAAGCATGTATTCGCCTCGAGCCTTCGGCCGAGCCGGCGTATTATCTGCTTGCTCGTACTTATCGGAAGCTCGGCGATGAATCGAAAGCCGGGCAGTGTGCCGCCAAGCTCAACGAACTGAAAGCCGCGCGAGACTCCCGCGTCGGCTTGGCGGGTCCTGCAACTGCGTCCACCACTCTTCTTGACACTCCGGCACCCTGGGACAACACTCGATAGATGCCGTATGGTCCGAAAACTGACTGGTTTCGGTCAGGCGGTGGCACGGTAGTAGTGCCGCTGATTCGCTTGCGTCGCTTGATCAGGGCCTGACAGTTCGAACTCGCTCAATCTCGGATTGATGAGCCGGTTTCGAAGAGCTTCGTGGTTTCACTCCGTTTGATATTGCGCCACGAACTCGCGCTGTCCCGAGCGCAACGAGTTCTCAGGCACGACTCTTTGATGGAGCGCAGAAAGCGTTCTCCATGAGCGTTCAGGTGATTGTGGGGGCTGTCCATTCCGTAAATTCGGATGTCGTTGATAACGAGAAGCTTGCGTGCATTGTCTACTACAGCTTTATTGTGAGCATTTTTCTACGCTTTTTTACCTGCCTTCTTCCGCAGTCGTGTCGCGCTTCAGATCGAGATTTTGGCGCTTCGCCAGCAGCTCACTGCAGCGCTCAGTAAAACGGACTAATTGAGCGCCACAGATGATTG
>JAFAQG010000861.1 GCA_019246575.1 Acidobacteriaceae bacterium | reverse complement strand
GTCGCCGGTCCAGCCGCTGCAGATTTTGCCGTAATCGTACATGACATTGTTGCGAACGTCGAACAGCGGATAAGGCGGCTTGCCGTAGTTATCACCTAGACGCGGGTTCCGTGCTGTGTTGTGCGCCCACAGATTGTGGTGAAGGCTTACGCCTCCGATGGCTCTAACGAGAGAACCGTAGCCGTGCGGGCCTTTATGATGGATCGAGTAATTTAGCCCTTCCGCAATCAAAGACCACTGTACGGTGACGTCCCGAATGCCGCCGCTCGGAGACAGATCCTCATCGATGGACCATGTCGCGGAGCAGTGATCGAGGATGACGTCGTGACTGTCGGCCATGATGTCTGCCGCGTCCGGCTCGCCTTGTGAGATGTCGCCCGGGCGGAAGCGCACGTACCGGACGATCACGTCGTGCGTTCGGATGCTGACTTCGTTGCCGCGAATGCAGATGCCATCGCCCGGCGCAGTCTGTCCAGCAACGGTCAAGTAAGGTTCTGTGATGTTGATGGAGGTCTTGAGCGTGATGAGGCCGCTAATACGGAAGACCACGATGCGCGGTCCTTTCGCAGACACGGCCTCACGGAAGCTGCCCGGTCCCGCATCGTTCAGATTGCTGACAAAGATGACTTTGCCGCCACGCCCGCCTGGTGTAGCCGAGCCGAACCCCTCTGCGCCGGGAAACGCGGGGACGGCTGAGTAACAGCACGAGCATGCGATCACTGTTAATAATGACCGCATTGCTAATTTAAATACTGCCAAGTTCGACATCTGTTTGTACCGAGTGTATCGGAACTCAAGTTGCAGTACATAAGTTTGGTCTGAGATACGGACTTACACAGTCCATGGTGTCTCTGCTAGAGTAGTGCCTGTCCCCACATTTCGGAGGTTAGTCGGGGCAGGCTTGAAGTTTCGGCATGCTCATTTGTCCCGCTTGTAAATCGGCGAACCCGGACGGTGCTGCTTCGTGCGGCAATTGCAGTAGTTCGTTCGGATCCGATACCCAGACCGCGGGTGTGCCGGAACAGCAGGGCAGCGCTACGGTTCTGCAGAGTGCGGGGCCGAATCAATGGGGTCGCACACCGAACCGCACGTATCCGGCCGAGCTCGTCCCTGGGACACTCATTTGCGAGCGATACGCGGTCATTCAGCGCATCGGGCAAGGCGGGATGGGTACCGTTTACAAGGTGCTCGACCGCGAGCTTGACCGGATCATCGCGTTGAAGACTATCCGCCGGGATCTGGCATCGAACGCAACCGTCATACGGCGCTTCAAGCAGGAGATTCTGCTCGCGCGCCAGATTACGCATCGCAATGTGATCCGGATCTTCGATTTTGGAGTCGACGGCGACCTGCGGTTCATCACGATGGAGTTTTTCGACGGCGAGGATCTTCGATCGCGATTGAGGCGGGTGGGAAAGTTTGCGCCAGGCGATGCTGTCTTCATCATGCGACAGGTTTGCGAGGGCCTGCAGGCGGCGCACGCCGAGGACGTGATCCACCGTGATCTGAAGCCGCACAACATTCTCGTGAATGCGGGAAATGAAGTTCGAATCATGGACTTCGGGCTGGCACGCTTCTTCGAGGCGCCGGGAGTGACTCGCACCGGCGTGTTGATCGGAACGCCGGATTACATGTCTCCGGAGCAAGCTCGAGGGGAACACGCGAGTGTCCGGTCCGACATCTTCGCACTCGGAATCGTGTTTTTCGAGATGCTTGCCGGCGAATTGCCATTCCAAGGCGATAGCGTAATGGCGAGGCTGGCACAGCGGATGCAAACTCGGGCGCGACCGCTGGTTGCGAGCCATCCGGAAATTCCCAAGCGGCTGAGCGATATCATCGCGTGCTGCCTGGAGCCCGAGCCGGACCGGAGATATCGCAGTGTGGCAGATGTTCTCGCCGATCTGAGCGATTCGGTATCGCAGCGTTTCAGCAGCGGACGCAGTCCTGAGGAAGGACTGGTTGCGGGCGCGATGCTCGGCTCGCGGTATCGCATCGAAGCGGAAGCGGGCGAGGGCGGCATGGGTAGGGTCTACAAAGCGCAGGATCTGCAGCTTGATAGAACGGTCGCTCTGAAGATCATTCGTCCGGAGTTAGCGGGCGACCCCGCTTCGTTCAACCGCCTAAAGCAGGAGATTCTGCTTGCGAGCCGCGTTACGCACAAGCATGTTCTCCGGATTCACGACCTGGGCGAAGCGGACGGGGTGAGCTTCATCTCCATGGCTTGGGTCGATGGCGCCGATCTAGGCAAGGTGTTACAGAAGGAGGGTCGGCTTCACGAGGATCGCCTGGTTCACATCGCAAAGCAACTATGCGAGGGGCTTGCGGCGGCGCATGCGGAAGGGATTACGCATCTGGATCTGAAGCCGCAGAATGTATTGCTGGATTCGGCAGACAACGTGTACGTGAGCGATTTCGGAATGGCGCGGCTGGCGAGCGCGGAAGCCGCTTTGACGCTCGCACGCGGTGAAATCTCCGGCACGCCGCGCTACATGTCGCCCGAGCAGGTGGAAGATAAACCGGTCGACCATCGCAGCGACATTTATTCGCTCGGGCTGATTTTGTACGAAATGGCGACGGGCGATGTTCCGTTCCGGCATGATTCCGTGATCGCGACCATGGTCGAGCGGGTAACGACGACGCCGCGAAGCCCGAAATTGCTCAATGCGAACATTTCGGACAAGCTTGCGGCGATCATCATGCGCTCCGTGGAGCATGACGTGGATAAGCGGTACGCGACGGTGAACGACGTCTTGCACGATCTGCGGCGCGAAGCGGCGGTCGATAAAGTGCGGAGCGTCGTTCGGGCGCGGCGAGCGCAGTTGTATAAGGTCGCCGCTTCGCTTCTATTGGCCGGCTGCATCGGGCTGGTCTGGTATCTGCTTCATAGGCCGAGGGTGCAGCCGCCGGTACACGCGCGGTACATCGCAGTGCTGCCGTTTCGGACGCTTGGCACAGATCCGAATCTCAAGTACGACGCGGAGGGTATTGCGGAAGCGATCTCTTCGCGGCTGTTTTCAGCGGAAAACGCGCATCCGATTTCACCTGTAGCGCTTGAACAGGTCGATCTCAAACAGCCGATGAATGTGATCGCACGGAAGGTGGGCGCGAACCTGATCGTGAACGGGACCGTGGAAGGTGATGGCGATGGCATTGCGGTTATCGCAAATGTGGACAACGTCGAGACCGGTCAACGCGTGTGGAGTCAGAGAGTTCAGGGGCTGCGGGCTGATTTTCTGACGCTGGAAGATCAGATCGCCGGACAGCTGATTCATGGGCTGGATGTGAAATCGAAGGTTCAGCCGATTCCACCCACGCAGAATTTGGAAGCGTACGATTTGTATCTCAAAGGACGTGAAACTTTCAAGAGTCATCGCGATATCGATGCAGCGAAAGCGGCATTGGCTCTGTTTCAGCAGGCTGCGAACAAGGACCCGTCTTTTGCACTTCCGTGGACAGGCATGGCGGATGCAAGTCTCGAGCTGTACAACCGGACGAAGGATAGCTCATGGGCGGAAAAAGCAGTTCGCGCCGCACAAGAGGCGCGGAATCGAAACGACAATCTGCCCGAGGTTCGACTTGCTCTCGGGAGCGCATACACCGCGACAGGAAGGTATGCTGAAGCCGTCGAGGAGATCGAGCGCGCGCTGAAGATGGCGCCGAATTCGGACGATGGTTACGTACGGCTGGGTCGAGCGTACCTTGCAAGTGGGCAGAGCGAACCAGCTGTTAAGGCCTTGAAGAAGGCAGCTGAGTTGAATCCATATTATTGGAACAATTGCCGGCAGCTAGGCCGCGCGTATTTCCAAATGGGCCGCAATGAGGAAGCCCTGAAGGAGTTCAAGCGCCAAATACAATTGAACCCCGAGGATCCCATCGGGTACGTAAACGTTGGGGCTGCGTACTATCGGCTGGGTTCATGGAAGGACTGCATCCCCGCATTCCAGAAAGCCATTGAGCTAAACCCGTCGTCCGCCGCCGCTTACTCGAACCTGGGAACCGTTTATTTTTATCTCGGCCGATATGGCGAAGCTGTGCCAATGTTTCTGAAGGCTGTAGCTCTGATTCCGGGCGATGCGAGATGGGCCAGGCACTTGGCTGATGCGTACCGCCTGGCAGGGAAACCTGATAAGTCGAAGGTGACCTATGACCTCGCGATAACCCTCGCGTATAGGGAATTAGAGGTAAACCCGCGCGATACGACTGCACTGGCCAGTGCGGCTATTTCTTGTGCGAACAAAGGTGAATCAGAGCGGGCATCCGAGCTTATGGCGCGGGCGCGGTCCATTGATCCGACGGATAATTGGCTGATGTATGAGGAAGCGGTCGTCGAGGCATTTGCGAAGGACACACCGAAATCCCTGCAAGCATTAGGCCGTGCTCTCGACCATGGATATTCAATTCGCGAGGTGCAAAACGATCCAGACCTTGCAAGTATCCGGGCATCTCCACAATTTCAGGCCGAACTGAAAAAACATGAGCATCACGCCAGCTTGCGCCAGCGGTAATGCCGAAGCGTGCCAATGAGCGCCGCACCGCTCGCAATGAGCAGACAGGAGAAAGGCTCGGGTACATTGACATCCGCGTGGATGGTGACAGGCGCTCCGTCTGGTCCGAACCAACCACCGCTGCCGTTGGGGTCTTGGTTGATCTGACCATTATCGTTGAGGTTGATGGCGAACATATCCCCGTTTGCGATTCCGCCACGAAGAAGCGCAGGGCCCAAGATAATGAGGTACTCGCCTGCGCCCCCGTTCGGTGGAGCGATGATAGTACAGGTTTCGAGCCGCCCGGGTGTGCATGAGATGATGCTGCCAGCCGGCAAAGTAGCGAAGAAATCGAGGCGAACAATGGCTTGCCCGGTATCATTGCTGAAGCTGAAGACTCCGCCACCATTCTCGTTCGCCGTAAAAGTAAATGTTGGTCCTGTTATTGACATCGGGT
>JAFAQG010000860.1 GCA_019246575.1 Acidobacteriaceae bacterium | reverse complement strand
ACGCGAATTTGATGAGCTTGGGTTCACTCCAGGGCGCGCCGAAAAAGGAGATGCCCAGTGGCAAACCGAATTTGAAACCTGCAGGCACTGTAATGTGGGGATATCCGGCAACGGCGGGAGGAGATGCACAGCCGCTGTCTGTGCGATCGCCGCCGACCAGATCTGTCAGAAACGCAGGACCGGCACTCGGCCCGATAATGGCATCGAGCTTGTGCTTATTGAGGACGGCGTCGATCCCGTGCTTCCTCGTCAAATGGTAGTTTTTTGCCAGTGAATGTTTGTAAGTCTTGTCGTCGAGCGAGGGCGTTTCCTGAGCCCGTTCCATCAACTCCTGCTCGAAGTACGGCATCTCGTGATTGCGGTTCGCGCGATTGAATGCAATACAATCGGCCAATGATTTTACGGCAGCTCCGCGCTTTGCGAGATACGAGTTTAGATCAGCTTTGAATTCATACAGGAGCACAGTCGTTTCCGTGTCTCTCCAGGCTTCGAATGTCGGAAGATTCGCCGGGTCGGCGATATCGGCCCCTTGCTGCCGCATTAAATCGATACATTCGGCCATCATGCGGTCGACTGCCGGCCCGATGTTGAAGTACTGCCGGGCAACTCCAATGCGCGCGCCACGAAGTCCGTTTGGGTCAAGAAACTGCGTGTAATCGTGGTGGCCTCGCCCCGTGCTCGCCTGGGTGGCGGGGTCTTGATTGTCGATGCCCGCGAGAGCGCCCAGTAGCAGCGCCGCATCGCGAACCGTGCGCGCCATGGGCCCTGCGGTGTCTTGACTGTGTGCAATGGGAACGATACCCGAGCGGCTGAGCAGCCCGAGCGTTGGTTTGATTCCGACAATGCCATTCATGGAGGAGGGACAAACGACGGAACCGTCCGTTTCTGTGCCAACGGCGAGCGCGCACAGATTTGCGGAGACAGCGACGGCCGATCCGGAGCTCGAGCCGCACGGGTTGCGATCGAGAGCATAGGGGTTCTTAGTCAAGCCGCCACGGCCACTCCAACCGCTTGTGGAGTGCGTCGACCTGAAGTTGGCCCACTCGCTTAAATTGGTTTTGCCTAAAATGACTGCGCCTGCGGCGCGCAGCCGTTCGACGATGTAGGCATCGCGCGGTTTTGGCGCACCGACAAGGGCCAGCGATCCGGCGGTGGTCTGCATGTTGTCGGCAGTATCGATGTTGTCTTTAAGCAATACGGGGATACCGTGTAGCGGAGTGCGGGGGCCTTTGGCGCGATATTCGGCATCGAGCGCGCGAGCAATCGCCAAGGCGTCGGGATTTATTTCAATGACGGACCGCAGCGCCGGCCCGCGCCGGTCGATAGTTTCGATCCTTTCGAGATAAAGCTGTGTAATGCGTTCCGCCGTGAGTTCACCGGTCTTCATGCGTTGCTGCAGAGTCGAAACGCTTGCTTCCTCGAGGGCGAACTCGGAGTGGTTGTCAGCGAAAGCGCTCGCAATAGCCGGGACGGCAGTCAAAAATGTGCGGCGGTTCATTTAGAGAGAGTTAGTGGAAATCGTGCGACGGCATAACCGCAGAGTTCTGAAACGTGAGACGCTCAATATCGGCGGCTTTTACGGAAATAACTCCACTTATGCTCTGTAAAACACCTCTTATTAGTATGTATGGCGCCGTGGTGCAGACTTCACGCCTTCTCTCAAACAAATCGGGATTCACGATGATGTTGATGATACCCGTTTCATCTTCGAGACTAAGAAAGACGAAGCCCTTTGCCGTTCCCGGACGCTGACGGGTAATGACGCAACCGGCGACTGTTAATAGGAACCCGTCGCGCTGGGCTTTCGCGCTTGCGGCATCGAGCACCCCCATTTGACGCATTCGTTCGCGATGAAAAGCCATTGGGTGCTTGCCGATTGTCACTCCGCTGTTGGTGAAATCGGCGAGCGTGCGCTGGCCCGCTGTCATTTGTGGGAGCGGCGCCAGTCCGGCTTCATCCGTCACGCATTCCAGCAACTCACCGACTAGCTGTAGCGCGAGTTCGGATTGCCACAACGCGCCCCGGCGATGCCGGTCGGACTTTTCCTTCGGCAAGGCGTTTAACGCGCCAAGTTCAGCAAGGGCGCCGATTTCGTCTTTTTGCAATTCAGGTACGCGGCGGACAAGATCGCGCAACGACGTGAATGGCCTTTGACGGCGTTCGCATTCGATTTTTCGTGCTGCGGAGCCGCTGAGACCGCGGACATAATTGAGACCGAGCCGCACATACATTTGCTTGCCATCTGTTTCTACGGTACACACATAATCCGAACGAAGAATATCGACGGGACGAAATCGCTGGCCGTGCCGCTGGGCATCTTTCACCAGCGTGGCCGGCGAATAAAAACCCATCGGCTGATTGTTCAGCATCGCTGTCGTGAACGCCGCCAGATAATGACACTTCAGATAAGCGCTGGCATAAGCAAGTAAGGCAAAGCTTGCCGCGTGCGATTCAGGGAAACCATACAGAGCGAACGATGTGATGGCCTCGATGATGCGCTCCTGCGTCTCGCCTGTGATATTTTTGCGATCCATTCCCTCGCGCAGCTTTACTTCGATATCGCGCATCCTCCTCTCCGAGCGTTTGAAGCCGAATGCGCGGCGCAGCTCTTCTGCTTGACCTCCTGTAAACCCCGCTGCGATCATAGCCATACGAATCAGTTGTTCCTGAAACAAAGGAACGCCTAAGGTTCGTGCGAGAACGGGCTCGAGCGACGGGTGAAGGCACACCGGCTCTTCCATGCCTTGCCGCCGCTTTAAATACGGATGGAGCATCTGGCCGACGATAGGTCCGGGGCGAATGATCGCGACCTGTACGACGATGTCATAGAACTTTTCCGGTTTCAATCGCGGCAGGCATGACATTTGGGCCCGGCTTTCTACTTGAAACAAACCGATCGTGTCTGCTTTTTGCAGGCAGTCGTAAACAGCCGGGTCGTCCTGCGGTAAGTGCGCGAGATCCACGTTTTCGTGATAGCTATCGTGAATGATTTGAATTGTATCCTTCAAAACCGCCATCATGCCGAGGCCGAGTAAGTCGACTTTAATGATGCCGAGATCGGCGCAATCGTCTTTATCCCATTGCACGACGACGCGGCCGGGCATGGTCGCGGGCTCTAGTGGAACGACCGAATCCAGTTCCCCCTGGCAGATCACCATGCCTCCGGAGTGCTGGCCTAAGTGGCGCGGCAGATCGAGAATGTCATTTGTAAGTGAGAAGAACTTCAGAGTGCGTGGGTCGCGCACATCGAAGCCGCTTTCCTGAAACCGGCGCTCAAGCGTATCTTTCGGATCTCGCCACTCAAATTGATTGATCTGGCTGGCGAGCCGGGAAATTTCCTGTTCGCTATAACCTAAGACTTTGCCGACATCGCGCACGGCAGAGCGACCGCGATATGTAATGACGTTGGCGGTCATAGCAGCGCCGAGCTGTCCGTAGCGGTTATATACGTACTGGATCGCGCGTTCCCGATCGTCGCCGCTGGGCAAATCGAGATCGATGTCGGGCATTTCGCCGCGTTCTTTAGAAAGAAAGCGCTCGAACAGCAGGTCCATGCCCACCGGATCCACAGCGGTGATTCCGAGCGAATAGCACACGGCGCTGTTTGCTGCCGAGCCGCGCCCCTGAACCAGTATGTCGTTACGGCGGCAGAAATCGACGATATCCCAAACGATCAGAAAGTAACCGGGGAGATTCAGTTTCTCGATTAAATCCAGTTCGCGTTCGATCTGACGGCGCGCGCCATCGTAGTAAGGCCGGTAGCGATTGCGCGCTCCTATATCCGTCAATTGGCGCAGATAGGACATTTCGGTCTCGCCCGGTGGAACGGGATAATGCGGGAACTTATAGCCGAGATCCTGGAGCGTAAATGTAACGCGGCCGGCAAGCTCGGTCGTATTTGCAAATGCGTCCGGTAGATCGGAAAATAATTGCTGCATCTGCTCCGAAGTTTTGATATACCGCTCGGAATTCCTGCTCAGAAGCTTACCGGCATCGGCGATTGTTGTCTTGTAATGAATACAGGTAAGCACATCTTGTAAGTCGCGCTTATCTGCTGTTGCATAAGTGACACCATTCGTTGCAAGCAACGGCAGGTTAACAGAACAGGCCAGTTCGACTAAGTGCTGATTTCGCAGCTCCTGGTTTCGATGATAATGACGCCGAATTTCGACGTAAACATTTCGCGCGCCGAACGTATTGATGAGGAGTTCCAGGCGGCGGCGTGCTTCCCAAGCGGCGCGAGGGCCCTCGAGTTCCGTGAACACCTGCGCGAGCGGACCCTCGTCGCCTCCTGTAAGGCAGATGAGGCCGTCCGCATATTCGGCGAAGTCGTCATCTGTCGCAAATGGATTTTCCGGCTTGCCCGGCTTGCCGTCGCGCAGTTTGGTGCGAGTGATAAGGCGGCACAGGTTCTGGTACCCCCGGCGATTTTCCGCAATCAGCGTGTAACGCGAGCCGCCGGAATGACTGACCTCAGCGCCGATCAGGGCTCGAATGCCGAGCTTTTTTGCCGCGAGATGAAAGCGCGGCGCCCCGTAGACACCATCAATATCCGTTACTGCAATCGCAGGCTGATGAAGCTCGGCGCAGCTCGAGGCAAGCTCTTCCGGCAGCGACGCTCCTTCAAGAAACGAGAAGGCCGAACGGGCGTGGAATTCCACGTAAGCCACACGAGCATTCTA
>JAFAQG010000900.1 GCA_019246575.1 Acidobacteriaceae bacterium | reverse complement strand
AAGGCGCCGGCGATCCGACAACTTACGGCAGCAACGTGATTCGGTATTATTACGGCGCCTGGACTCACATGTCGACCCCCACGCGCGTAAATGACTTTCGATTTACGTTCAACGATCGGATTGGTGACACTTTCAGCCTGGGATGGGGTGACAATTATCCGTCGCGCCTCGGATTGCGGGATGTTCCGGAGAATGCGTTTCCTCAATTTTCGCCGGCAGGATTCAGTCCGCTCGGGGCCGCTACGCAAGCGCGGCTGCAGGAGCCGATCCGGCAAGAGCAAGCGATTGACAATTACTCCTGGGTTCGCGGCCGCCATGCCCTGAAATTCGGTTTTGAAGCGCGCCGGTCGTTCAATCAGGATCTGTTGCTCGATGCCGTTTCGGGCTCCTTTACTTTTTCAACACAGGCCACAGGACTGCCAGGAAATGCCGCAACCGGTAACGGTTTAGCCTCGCTGCTCGTTGGCTTTCCCACAGCTTTTACGGAACACGCAACCGAACCGCTCGATCGTCATATGTGGTACTTCGGTGCTTTCGCTCAGGATGACTGGACCATCGCGCCATCGCTCACGCTGAATCTCGGGTTGCGCTGGGAAACAGACACTCCCATGATCGATGAACATAATCGGATGAACAGTTTCGATCCCAACCAAATCAATCCGGTTTCTCGCACGCCGGGTGTGGTGAAGTTTGTCGGGGTGAATGGATACCCAACAACGCCGTATCGCACAGACTGGAACAATTTCGGCCCGCGCTTCGGATTTGCGTGGAAACCGCTCGGCTCAGTGAGCACCGTTGTGCGCGGCGGTTTCGGGATTTTCTATGGGCACCCGTTCGATGCCGGGGTGCCTAACGTGAATGCGCTCGGATTCAGCCGGTCTGCCACGCTGAACAGCCCCGATAATGGCATCACCGCGCCGTTCCGTTTGCGTGACGGCGTGCCGGTGCAGCCTGCAGCTCCGGTACTGGACGATTCGTTCGGCGCTGTGCCTGCGGGGCAAAATGCCACCACGGCTGTCACGTACTTCGATCGTAGCCGCGCGACGGCGTATTCCGAGCAGTTTAATTTCGGATTGCAAGATGAGTTACCGGGCGATATGGTCCTGGCGATCACCGGGCTGGGCAATCTGTCGCGCAAACTCCCGAGCACTGCGTTGTCTATCGATCAGATTCCGCCGTGGATTCTTGGACCCCGAAGCGATACGCAGCAGTACCGGCCCTATCCGCAGTTCAGCAATGTTTCGATTCAATCGCCGACGCTCGGGGTGGCGAACTATTACGCGGCGGTGGCGAGGATTGAGAAGCGCTATTCGCACGGACTGAACTTCGGCGCGAGCTATACGTTTTCGAAGTTTCTCGATAACACGAATGAAGGCGGAGATGCGCTCGGGAATCCGAATAAAGTAAGTCCTTATTCGAACTACTACAACCGGCGCGCCGACTATGGGCCGTCTGCAAATGACGTCACCCATCATTTGGTTCTCAACTGGATCTACGAGCTGCCATTCGGGGCGGGCAAGCGATGGCTGTCCGGCAGCGCGTTGCGGTATGTCGTCGGAGGATGGGCGTTGGGCAATGTTACGACTGTGCAGTCGGGCCCGCCGTTCAGCATCGTTACGCAAACAAACACGTGCAACTGCTTTTCCGCCGGGCCGCAGCGGCCGAACGTAATACGGGACCCGTCGTTACCGGACGCAAGACGCTCGATCGCAGAATGGTTCGATACCGGCGCCTTCGCCCAGCCTCCGAATTTCACATTCGGCAATGCAGGCGTGGGAATCCTGCGAGCACCAGGGCTGATCAACTTCGATATCTCACTGTTGCGGAATTTTCGTATAAATGAGCGTGTACGGCTGGAGTCCCGCGGCGAGTTTTTCAACGCTTCAAATCACACGAACCTCGGCATTCCCGGGCAGACATTTGGTTCATCGAGCTTTGGCGTGATCAGCTCGACCGCGCGCCCCGCGCGCCAGATTGAGCTGGGTGCGCGGGTGGTGTTTTAGGTCGTGGAGCGGCCTTTCAGGCGGCCATGCAGGCTTTCGAGCCGGCATTCATTCTTGTAATGAGAATTTCGCTTGCTGCTCAAGACCGCTCTTCTATGGCCTTCTACCGCCGCCGTTTGCCCCACTGGCAGCCCTCAGGTCGGTCACTGTTTCTCACGTGGCACCTACACGGCAGCTTGCCGCGAAACAGATTCCCGCCTCCGGGTTCTGCATCCGCTGGCAAGGCCTTCGTCTGGATGGACCGTTACCTTGACGAAGCCAGTTCCGGACCCACGTGGTTGGTTAGGGAAGAAATCGCGCAGCTCGTGCTGGACTCGCTCCAGTACGCTGACCGCTCCTTGCGGTTCTACGATCTGCACGCCTGGGTGATTATGAGCAACCATGTTCATCTCCTGGTTTCGCCCAGAGTGCAGCCGGCTCGGTTTCTGCAGTCGGTAAAGGGCTATACCGCACGACAAGCGAATCGTCTATTGCAGCGGACTAAGCAACCGTTTTGGCAGAGTGAATCCTTCGATCATTGGATACGCGACGATCAGGAATTCAAACGCGTGCGGAATTACATCGAACAGAATCCGGTTCGTGCTGGTCTAGTGACTCTTCAGGAGCAGTATCGATGGTCCAGCGCTTACGTCGGCAGGAATGCCGACGTTGCCGGCTAGAAAGCCTGCTCCACCCCCGCGACCGCTCAATCCCGGTCCGAAAAATTCTCTACCAGCATCAGATCGCTGCCTTCGCGATCCCTCTGCGAGTACAACAGCAACCGCTCATCGGGTGAGACCGCGAGGCCTACGCCGACTCGCTTCGCAATGCTTGCAAGCTGCGTAATCCGGCCAGTGGCAAAGTTGAGAAATCGAAGTTTCTGCTCGATACCGGAGTGTCCGGGCTGAATGAAATAAATGCCTTTTTTGGTCACTGCGAACGCGGAGCGCCACTCGCCTGAGATATCCGGGATTGGTAGCTTCTCCTCTTCGCCGCCGTTCAAAGAAAGCCGCCACAATCCGGGCGCGCTCGGTTTCGAGTAGAACAGATATCGTCGGTCGGGCGATTCCAACGGCACCCATCCTCCATTTCTGGTGATCTGCGTGGCGCGTCCGCCGTTTGCGGGTATTTTCCAAACCTGAACCGTTCCGGTGCGGGTCGATGCGAAGTAGATCCATTTTCCGTCATGCGACCAGCTCGCCATA
>JAFAQG010000684.1 GCA_019246575.1 Acidobacteriaceae bacterium | reverse complement strand
CCGAATTGTCGTACGTGATGACTACGTCCGATGCCGAGCCGGTGTTTCCATGTAATCGCACGTTCGGTTTGTCGATGTGAACAACTTCCGTATAGACGCCCGGATTGATATTGACGGTCCCGCCGCTTGCGGGTAATGCATTGACGGCATCCTGAACGCTGCTGTACCCGCCCTGACCTACTGTGACCACTGGTCCGAGGCCAGGGAAAACCGCTCCGCAATCGTACGGCGGGTCATCCCCCGTGACCTCGTTGTCGATTGTGACGTCCGTACCCGAGGGCGTGACAAGGTTCGTTGGATTCGGACCGAAGATAAGATGCGCATGCTGGGCACTGATGTCGCTTGCATGCCACGTGCCGTCGAAGATCACGTTATCGAGAGTCAGACCGAGTGGGTGGTCGGCGTCGTAACCTTCCAGCTTCATCTTGCCGGGCGTTAACACGTGCACTCTGTGCAGCGATATGTCGCGGTAGTCCGGGATCAGGTTGCCCGTCGCAGAGCTGCTGTAAAACGGATCGAACACCAGCGGATTGTACACGTTCTGCATGCACACATTGCTGTAGCTGATGTACTGCACCAGCCCGCCGCGGCTGCGGTCGGACTTGATGCGAAGGCCCGTGTCGTTATGGTCGCCCGGGACACCGGAGATGTTCAGATTATCGACCACCACATTGTTTACTCCGTACTGCGTGTAGCTGCCGATCGACATGCCGTGGCCCCCGCCGAAATGGTTGTTCGACACGGTTACCTGCGACGCTGGCGCTCCGCCAGCGCCAAGCGCAACGTTGTCATCGCCATCGCTGATGGACGATTCCGTGACCGTGACATTCGTCGCATTGCCGGGATCGATGCCGTCGGTATTGCGCGAGCCGTAGGGTGTATTGATGTTGATGCCCCACACCGTCAGTCCGTTCGTGCCTGAAATGGCGAAGTGGAACAGCGGTGCATTGATCACGCTGACTTGGTAGAAAGTCAAATTGTTACTGTTCGATACCTGGATCAAGCGCGGATTGTACTGATTCTGCCCTAACTGCTGTGCTTGCCGCGAAAGGTCCCACCAGCTCACGTCCAGGCCGATGAGAGTGTCGCCGCCGCGCGCATTAATGGCGCCTCCGCCCATGATCGCGGAGTCGTTCGAGTGGTTCAGCGTGATCAGCGGCTTGCATCCCGCACTGCTGCTTGCCACAATGCCGCAGCTCCCGCTCTGCACATCATAATCGCGGGGATCAATCGAGGCATACACCGTCGCACCCGGATCGATCAAGAGCGTGCGCCCTGCCGGTATCGTGATGGGCTGAATTTGAAATGCATCGTTTCCGTTCGCGGGCTGCAGTTCGACAGCAGTGCCGGCCGAACACGTGTTCAACGCATTCTGGATGCGTGCCGTATCGAACTGTGAGTTATCGTCGGAGCTCAGGTCGCCGTTCACGGAAGCAAGCTCCGCAGTCAGGACCGTACAAATGCTTGTCGGATCCGGCAGCGTAGGTTCAGAGACGGTGCGGCCGTCTTGCGCCCGAACAATCGCTGGCGAGCTCACAAGAAAGCTGATGAGAAATGCGCAATGTAGGATTTTCACGGCAACAAAGGAGGGTTCTTATATTTATCCAACATGCCCGCGCACCGGTCAAGCAAATTAAACTAAACGAGTGGTTGAGCCTACTTAAAGGGGAATGTCGATGCAGATGGGTGAGCAAAGAAGGCGATTTCTGCGATACCTCGGGGGAGTAACCGGGGTATTTGCCGGCCAAAGGGCATTGGCGCAGGAAGCAGCGGCGCACGAGCACGCGTTCTTTACGATTCCGAATTACGTGCGTGCGCGAAATAACCGTACTCTGCGGCAGTCGAGCTACGACCGTAGTGGTGGAAACCGCGATTTCTGGCCGCTGCCTGCCGGCCACACAATGGACGTGCTCCAGACCGACGGCCCCGGAATCGTCACTCACGTCTGGTTCACCATTGCTTCAAAAAGCCCAAATCATTTGAAGGAACTTGTACTTCGTGTGTACTGGGACGGAAACTCGAAGCCTAGTGTCGAGACGCCGGTCGGCGATTTCTTCGGCCTGAACCTCGGAAATTATTTCGTGTATCAATCGGCATTTCTGAATTGCTCTTCCGTCAAGGCGATGAATTCTTATTTCGCCATGCCGTTTCGCCGCTCGGCTCGCATGACCGTTACGAACGAAGGACAGACCCAAGTGGACGCCCTGTACTCGAACATTGATTATGAACTTGTCCCCGGGTTGCCTGAAGACGTGATGTATTTTCACGCGCAGTATCGGCAGGCGACACCGAATCATGCCGCTTCGTTTGCGCGAGGGCAGCAGAAGCTCAACCTGGACGGGCGCGCAAATTACGTCTTCTGCGAAGCGCGCGGCCGAGGTCACCTCATGGGAGTAACGCTCGGCGTCGTTCAAAACTCCGACGCATGGTTTGGCGAAGGCGACGATATGACCTTCATCGATGGCGAAGCGAAGCCCTCGATCAACGGTAGCGGCACGGAAGACTACTTCTGCGGCGCATGGGACTTCGGCGGGCGTACCGGAGCCACAGAGTTCGCGCACCTCTATAACGGTGCGCCTTTCATCGCGCTCGCCGAAGTTACAGGCGGACGGTATTGCCTATATCGCTGGCACGCCGATAATCCCATTGCTTTCCAGAAATCGATGAAACACACCATCGAACACGGGCACGCCAATGACCGCTCCGATTCGTTCTATTCGGTTGCGTATTGGTATCAGACGGAGCCGTTTACGGACTTCCCGGAGCTGCCTGCGGCTTCGGAACGTGTTCCGAATGTGAGGACGGTTTAGTCGATCTCGACGCCGTCGCCGAATTCACGGCGCGCCGCCCTACCCGCCTCGCGCCGCTCAGCCGCACAATCGCAGCGGCAGCAGCGTAGCGGACCGTGGAGTTGTCGTCTTCAAGCAACGGAATAAGAGCATTCTGGACCCTGGGATCGCCTCGTTTCGCAAGTGCGTTCGCAACCGCGGCTCTGATCTGCCATCTCTTGTCTGTCGTGTAATCCTCGAGCGCGTGGGCGCTCTTGGGATCCGGATCGGTGGCGAGCTTTTCAGCCGCCGCGGCCTGAAGGGCGACTCCATTCCCCTGCGTAAATTGCTTCCAGGCGTCCCAGCCCATTCCGCCGTACGGAATGAATCCGATTCCGGTCTCGAACGCGATCTTCTCGAGAGCCTTGCGATCCTTTAGCCTGTCGAGCTGTGATTGCAGCAGGCCTTCGCTCGTCTTACGGCTGCCGGTGAGTAAAGCATAGTAGACCTGATACGCGGCCGGGTCTTTAAGCGCATACAGAGCGTTCGCGGCCGCGATCACGACTTTGATTTCTTTGTCATCCAACGCGATCCGCAATTTTGGGCCCGCTGCGACATCTTTCATCTCGGCGATGGCATTTGCCGCCGCGATGCGCACTTGTGGATTGTTGTCCTCCAGAGCTTTCTCCGCCAGCCTCTCTGCCCGCGCGTTACGTTCCAGAATGCCGAGCGCGTGAACAGCGCTGGCGCGCTTATCCGAGTTACTATGTTGAACGCCGTCTTCGAGAATGGACCAGGCATTGTCGACCGGCTTGCGGGTGTCCGGCGATACGGCGGTAAGGGCAAACAGCAATAGTAGAGAAAACGTCACTGTCTCCTCATTTGCACTGACGAGTCCTGTCAGCGCGAACTTCTTCTACGCATCATCGCGCATTTTAACGAGCGACGGAGAGTACAGTGGTTTCAGATGAGGGCGGTCTGCATCCCGGTGTGTGTCATAGCGGGATTGGCCTCGAGCTATGCCTTTGTCGCTGAACCAGCATGGCTGGATGTTCCGTTCGTTCAACAGACAAAGGCTGGTTGCGGCGCAGCCGCAGTCGCGATGGTGATCGGGTATTGGGCGCGCCAGTTTCGTGAGTTGAGCGCGGCTGCAACCGCTTCCGAGCGGATACGTGAACTTCTGCCTGTATCCTCCGTCAAAGGCATTCAAGGCGAGGCGCTGAAACGATATCTCGACGCACACGGCTTTCAGTCGTTCGTGTTCAACGGCGAGCTGGTCGACTTGCGGCAGCATCTGGCTAAGGGGCGGCCGCTGATTGTGTGCTTCGCGCCCGCGGGCATAAAAGCCCCGCTACACTATGCCGTCGTAGTCGGACTCGATGAAAGGTCGGTGTGGCTGAATGACCCCGCACGAGGCAAGCTATCCCGTGAAGATCGCCATCGCTTTGTCTCCGAGTGGCGTGAGACCGGCGGCTGGACCCTACTCGCAGTACCGCGGCAACAGAATTGAGAGCCATCCCGGTTTGGCTCGTAGTGTCTGTCGCGCTCAGCGCCGCTCCGGAAGCTTCCCCGACGATTGAACAGCGTGTTCGCTCGCTGTATGACGAGGGGAAATGGACCGAAGCCGCACGCCTTGCGGCGAGTGCCCCTAGTCGTTCTCCATCTGTGTTGTTCTACCAAGGCCTCGCGCTCGCGCGATTACGCCAGTTCGGCCAAGCCCGTAGTGTCTTACGACAAGGCCGCAAACTGTACCCTGGCGACAAACGATTTCCAATCGAGCTTGCAGGCGTAGCTTATCGCGAGAATGACAACCGATCTGCTAAGAAGAATTTGCATGCGGCGCTGAAACTCGACGCCTCCGACCGGTACACGAACGACTTTTTGGCAACACTCTATTTACTGGACGGAAATGTCGAAGCTGCGCTGAAATATTGGAACCGCATCGATAAGCCGCTGATCGAATCCGTAAGATTTCGGCCGCGGCCACGGCTCGATCCCGTACTGCGCGAACGGATGTTCGAGATCTCGGGCGGGCAGGTGTTCACGAGTAACCGGCTTCTACTCACCGAAGCCAATGCCGATCGACTCGGCATTTTCAGCAACGTGAGCTTCGACGTACTTCCCCGAGCTGATGAGCGCTTCGATGTTGCCGTCCGGACGACTTCCCTATCGCAGCCGTTTTCAGGGTGGATGGGGCGAGTGCTTCCCATGCTGCGACAATTGCCCTACGAGGCGCTTGCGATTGATGTCGATAACGTCCGCGGGCGCGGGATTGACTTCGAATCCTTCGGACGCTGGGACTCTAATAAGCGGCGGCTGAATTTTGTCGTCTCAGGGCCGCTGCACCTGAATCCGCACATCGTCTACAGCTACAGTCTCGATCTCCGTGATGAGGTCTGGGATCTGCGCCAGACCTATCGCGGATTGCGCG
>JAFAQG010000641.1 GCA_019246575.1 Acidobacteriaceae bacterium | reverse complement strand
GATTCGTGACAATCTGCAAGACGCCCGGCCCGGCGAATCTCCTCGGCCGCCTCGAGCAGCCCATACATAAGGCCACGCTCATCGCTCGCGACCAGGTGATTGCCCGAGATCTGATAGCCTTCCTCCGGGACGGAGCCAGGCCGGATTTCGGTGACGAGTGCCGGATCAGGTGCGCCGGTTTCTTGGATGGCGCGCTCAAGCTCTGCCTGGCCGAATTCTTTTGAACCGCCGATTGCGGCAAGCGCAAGAAGCATTCCGGCCGCGGTAATTCGAAACGATTCCCACATGAATGGGATAGTTTACTAGGAAGTGCAAGACCCGCGGATTCACGCCGGGAGACAGGGAGCAACTGCTTTGCTGTTTGCCTGGGGGCGCTTGACCGGGCGGGCGGTTTGCGCGATTCGCTTAGGAGGTGCGTTCGTGCATCAGTCTCGGTTGGCAGGCATCGTGCTGTTTTCGATATGCGTCACCACGCCCCTGCTGCGCTCGCAGGAAACAGCAGTAGTTCAAATTGCCGGTTTAGTACAGGACCCAAGCGGCGGAGCAGTGTCGGGCGCCAAAGTAATCGCCACGCAGACCGATACGGGTTTCGTGCGGCAGACCTCAACGGAAGCGAACGGCACCTACGTGCTGAGCAACCTGCCGATTGGGCCCTATCGCCTGGAGGCATCTGCGCCCGGGTTTAAGACATATTCGCAGCAAGGCATCGTGCTCCAAGTGAATACAAACCCGACTATCAACGTCATGCTCGAGGTCGGAGCGCTCTCGCAAACGGTCGAGGTACATGCAGCCGCGGAGATGGCCGAAACCCAGAACAGCAGCATTTCGCAGGTGATCGATCAGCGCCGGGTCGTCGATCTGCCGCTCAATGGCCGGCAGCCCACGCAATTAGTGCTGCTCTCGGGCGCAGCGGTTGTTTCTCCTCCCTCCGACCTGGCAAGCAGCAAGAACTATCCTTCCTCCACGACGATTTCGGTCGCCGGAGGGCAAGCCAACGGCACCTACTATCTGTTGGACGGCGCCGACCATCTGGATGCTTTTGGGGCGATCAATTTACCCATTCCATTTCCGGACGCACTGCAGGAATTCAGCGTTCAAACAAACTCGGTTCCGGCGACTTATGGCGTGCGCGCCGGCGGAGTGGTGAACATCGTCACCGCTTCGGGTTCGAACTCCTTTCACGGTGATCTGTTCGAATTCGTGCGCAATGGCGCAACGAATGCGCGAAATTTCTTCGCCTCGACCGTTGACCAGTTGAAGCGGAATCAGTTCGGCGGAACAGCGGGCGGACCGATCGTGCGTAACAAACTGTTCTTTTTCGGCGGATATCAGGGCACTATCATCCATACCGCGCCGCCGACTACAACGTCATTTGTACCGACCGCCCAGGCATTGAGGGGGGATTTCAGTACTCTCGCATCACCACCTTGTGGTCCCGCGCGCACCATTATCGACCCGTCCACGAACCAGCCATTCGCGGGCAACCAGATTTCGCCGGCGCGCTTCAGCCCTCAAGTGCTGACGTTTCTGAAATACGTTCCTGTCAGCAGCGATCCCTGCGGAAAGATCATTTACTCCGTTCCCAACAACTCGACAGAAAACCAGTATCTGGGCCGTGCAGATTGGAATCAATCGATCCGAAATTCTGTTTTCGGACGGTATTTTTATGCCGGCTCGGACAATCCAGCAGTGTTCAATAACAATGCACTGCTAACAACGCGCGCGGGCACAAGCGACACTGTGCAATCAGTCGTGCTGGGCGACACGTATTCGCTCTCGCCGAATGCGACAAACGCCGTGCATCTGACCTGGAGTCGCGAGCGGATCAATCGCGGCGGAGCGCCAAATCTCCCTTCCATCTCCGATCTTGGTCTGAACGTGGCTCCATCGCCGGGAAACTTTCCGCAGGTAGGCATAACCGGATTCTTCAATACGTTTTGCGGCACCTGCTCGAAAGCGAGCGTTTATTCCGGGAGTAAACAGATCGCGGACGATTTCTCGCTCATCATTGGACGTCACCAACTCTTTATCGGCGGCGAATACATCCATCGCAATCTTGACTACCATACGTCGACTCAGCAGGACCCGGCGTACACCTTCAGCGGGCAGATCACGGGCTTCGCATTGAGCGATTTTCTGCTTGGGCTGCCCAACTCATTTGTTCAAGGGAACCTGACGCAGGTGCAAATGGTTCAGGATTACATCGGGTTGTACGCAGCCGACAAGTTTCGCTTCAATCCGCGAATCAGCTTGAACCTCGGGGTGCGCTGGGAGCCGTATTTCCCAGTCCACGACACGCACGGGCGCGCGACACATTTCGATCTGAACTCGTATCTTGCAGGCACCCATACGACTGTGTTCCAAAATGCTCCGCCGGGGGTCACGTTTCCCGGCGACCCCGGATTTCCGCAAGGAGGAACGAATCGCCACTTGGCGAATTTCCAGCCGCGAGCGGGTTTAGTTTGGGACCTGCGCGGCAACGGCCGTACGGTCATCCGCAGCGGCTACGGAATCTTATACGACATTGCGCCAATGCAATATTACGACCGGTTTGGCTTCGGTCCTCCTTGGGCGAGCGCTATTACACTCAACAATCCAGCAGGTGGTTTCGGGAATCCGTATCTCGGATATCCGGGTGGCGATCCCTTTCCGCAACCCGTTCCGCCGCCGCGCAACGTGGTGTTTCCAAGCGCGGCACAGTACGTGAATTTTCCGTGGTCTGTTCACCCGACTTACTTCCAGCAATGGAATTTGAACTTCCAGCAACAAGTCGGGAATAGCTGGCTCCTTTCCGCGAGCTATATAGGAAACAAAGGAACCCATATTTGGCTCACGACTCAATCGGATCCGGCAGTTTACATCCAGGGAACGTGCGGCAGCAATGCCTGCTCCACAGTTGGAAATACAAATAGCCGCCGCATTCTGGCGCGCTTGAATCCAAGCGCCGGCGCCGCGTTCAGCAGCTTGGTTGAAGTAGATGATGGCGGGACGTCGTCTTACAACGCCATGTTACTCGCTCTGAATCATCGCATGGACCGGCACTTCAGTGTGCTCGCGAACTATACCTGGTCGCATTGCATAGATGACGGCGACGTCCAGTCGGAGATCACGGGCGGCTATCAGTATCCATA
>JAFAQG010000515.1 GCA_019246575.1 Acidobacteriaceae bacterium | reverse complement strand
TCGTGTCGCAGCAGGAGTGGGAAGCTGCGCGCCAGCAGCTCCTCGTTAAGGAGAAGGCCTTAACTCACGCCCGTGACACCCTCGCCGCCGAGCGCCGCATGCCCTGGATGGCCGTCGAGAAGGCGTACGAGTTCGATGGACCCAAGGGCAAGGCAAGCCTGGTTGATTTGTTCGAGGGCCGCCGTCAGTTGATCGTCTACCGTGCCTTCTTCGAACCCGGGGTGTTCGGCTGGCCCGAGCACGCCTGCCGGGGCTGCTCCTTCGGCGCCGATCAGGTCGCCCACTTGGCCCATCTGAACGCCCGCGACACCACGCTCGCATACGCCTCGCGCGCGCCACAGAAGGACATCGAGCGTCTGAAAGCACGAATGGGTTGGAAGATGCCGTGGTACACCATCACAGACAGCTTCGACACCGACTTCGGCGTGGACGAGTGGCACGGCCACAATGCATTCATCCGCGACGACCACGACAAGATCTTCCGCACGCACTTCATCAACGGCCGCGGCGACGAGGCAATGGGGAGCACCTGGAGCTATCTCGATATCACGCCGCTCGGCCGTCAGGAGACTTGGGAGGACTCGCCAGAGGGTTACCCGCAGACCCCGCCGTACAAGTGGTGGAACTGGCACGACAACTACGACGCGGAAGCCGCGCCTGACCCGAAGTGGATCGACATAATAACCGACCCTCAAGAAGCCGCACGAAAGCGCGAGGCAGAGGAGAAAGCATGACCGATGCCAACCGCGTCTCGTGATCCCTCGCGCTACACTGACCCCTGTTAAACATCACATGCCAGAACCATTAAAGGTTGGGGTGGCTGGTTTGGGACGCATGGGCGCGATACACGCTCTGCATGTCCACGAGCTGGCGAAAGAGACCGGAACGTGCGAACTTGCAGCCGTTGCGGAGCTCGATCCGGAACGCGCCCGCGCTTTTTTTTCGCTCATCGGCCATCCTGTCCCCATTTTTCACTCAATCGAGGAATTGGCGCTTGCCGGCGTCTGTGAAGCCACCGTAATCGTCACACCTACCGACAACCATCGCGATCACGCAGCGTTAATGATTCGAGCGGGAAAACGTGTGTTGCTCGAAAAGCCGCTAACCGGAGCACTCGAGGCCGACCGTCAGTTTGCCGCGGAACTCGACCGCGATCATCCCAACGCGCTCATGCTCGCGTTCCAACGTCGGTTCGACGCTCCTCTTCAATACGCGAGAGAACTGATGGCCGCCGGAACTATTGGCCGCGTCTTCAAGATCTACTCCGCCCTCGAAGACTCCAACCCGGCTCCAAACGGCTATAAAAGCGGCGGTATTCTTCCCGACATGTCGGTTCACAACGTCGACGAGATCCTCTGGCTCACAGGACTTATGCCTCGCTCGGCTCTCGTCGTGGGCTCGCGTATCTACAGCCATCGCCTCACGACTTGCGAGGAAGATTTCGACGATGCGCTCCTGTACCTCTGGTTCGAGAACGAACTGGTTGCCCAGATTCAAGTAGGTCGCAACCATGTCTCCGGGTATCGCGTCGAAACCATACTTTTCGGCGAAGAAGGACAGATTCACGTAGGGCGTTTCGAACAGCGCCCATTCGACGTCGTCGTGGAAGCATACGGCCGTCGTGGTCGCACTGAACCTCTTGCTCAGAAAACCTTTGCACAGCGCGATTACGGGCGGCCTTTACCGGAGTTCATTGATCGATTCGGAGCGGCATACAAATCGGAGCTGGCTGCATTCGTCAGATGTTGTCAGCAAAAACGGCTCTTTCCTACGACCCACCGGGACGGCCTTCGCGCCCAGGAGGTCATCTCTGCCGGCATGCGAGCCGTTGTTCGCCCGGAACATACCGCGGCGATTGCAGCCATATGATCTCTACACGGCGCGGCGTACTTGTCGGCGCAGGCGCAGCGCTACTCTCGGCATGTCACCGCGCCGGCAGCAAGGTCATCGGCGTGATCCCCAAGGCCACCTCTCATTTGTTCTTTCTTTCCGTACACGCCGGTGTCGAGCAGGCCTCTCGGGATTTGCACGTTCAGGTTTTGTGGAACGGACCCCAAAACGAAACCGACTACGCACGCCAGATCGAGATCGTCGATGCCATGGTTACGCAGCAGGTCTCAGCGATCGCCATCTCGGCCACGGATGAGGAAGCGCTCGTGGCTCCCCT
>JAFAQG010000309.1 GCA_019246575.1 Acidobacteriaceae bacterium | reverse complement strand
CGCTTCCGCGACTTTGCACTCGACCTCCACTCCGATGTGGTACGCCAGCATCAGATCCTGGCCCGATGCGCATTGAGCTTCACCGATCGCAAGTGCGGTGGAGAGTACCGGAGCCGTGGGATGAGTCAATAACCCGTATACTCGATCGCGCGCCGCGGCTAACTGGGTATCATCGAAATCGTCGGCGTGAATCGCGATTCCATTTGCGAAAGCGGCGAATCGAGGCAGTGTTTTGAGGCTCGATCCGATAACTGTAGCCGGGCCTGCTGTGATGGACAGCGACTCTACATACCCTGTCGCAATCTTTCCCGGCTCGCTTACAGATCCCGAAAGCGCAACGCCCATACCGTCGAGAATTGATTTTTTTCCCAGCTGCAGCAGCTCCGGAGGTAAATCATTCCAACGAGTATTTGAAATAAACTGTGCGACATATTGGGTCAATCCGTGATCGGCCATGAGGTATTAGCTCAACCGGCCGTAATAGAGGCGCGTGGTGTACAGGAAAAGCGCTTGACCATCTGTGGTCGCTGCATCGAAAACCTGCCTGAAATCGGCTACCATGCGCGGATATGCGGCATTCTCGGGGCCAGGAGTGTAAGAGGATGACAGTAGTCTCGCTAGCGCAGTATCGTAATCAAGCTCCTGCTGGTTGTAGAAAGTCTGTTCCGTCCAATTCGATGGCCCAAAAAAATCGTCCATTTCTTCGCTCGTGAAACCTTTCCGGTTCACTTGTTTGTACTCAGGAGCGTACCGCTCAAGTATGTGCTCGTAAGCCGTGAGGAAAGGCGTGGCGCTCAACCGAAGCTCATTCCATAGAAGAGCGGTCCACCCGGGCGGTCTGAGAATGCGGACGCATTCGGCTCGTGTACGCGCAGCATCAAACCAATGAAACGCCTGACCTGCGGTGATAAAGTCGACGGTATGCTCTTCGAGGCCGGTATCTTCCGCCTGAGCAGCTATGCTGTGGAAGCGCGGATAAGTTGCTAATCTCAGCTCGCCGGCGCTGCGCATTTGTTTATTCGGTTCTACTCCGTACACCTCGCACCCGAAATCCAGAAACAATTGGGAGAGAAGGCCGGTCCCAGAGCCTAGATCAGCAATCACCGACGATGGTGTCAGACGGCAATGCAGCTGAAGCGCTGCGATAATCTCCCGCGGATAGGAAGGCCGCGATTGTGCGTAGTTTTCAGCGCATCTCGAAAACAGATCGATATTCTTCATATCGCCGCGTGAATGAGAGCCTGCAATCTGTTGGCTTCGATACGAGCGGCGAGCGACAGCGCTTCACGCAAAGAACCTACGTCAGCGGTTCCCTTACCGGCTATGTCGAATGCGGTGCCGTGGGCCGGCGTGGCAATTGTGAACGGCAGGCCGCCGGCGAGAGTTACGCCTCGATCAAAATTCAACAACTTTAGGGCGATCTGGCCTTGGTCGTGATACATAGTCACGACTCCGTCAAACTCGCCGCGCGAGGCGCGGAAGAAAAGGGTGTCCGCCGGCCAAGGGCCGCTCGCATTCATTCCAGTGTCACGCGCCATGTCGACGGCGGGACCAATGATCGTCATCTCTTCTGTTCCGAGCGTTCCTCCTTCACCTCCGTGAGGATTGAGCCCGGCAATCGCGATTCGCGGCGAAACAATACCGGCGGTTCGCAGCGCAGCGTCGAGCAATAGGGCAGCGTCATAAATTTTTTCGCGCGTAAGTAAAAAAGCAATTTCTCTGAATGGCACGTGCGAGGTGACTCGCGAAGTCCAGAACTTAGTACCGACGTTGATCTCAGATACGGGCCCCGTATGCCCAATAAGCTCGGCAAAATAGTGCAACTCGTCGCGGTGTTGCAACCCGGCCAGCTTCATGGCCTGTTTGTTGAGGGGCGCGAATACGATGGCCTCGATCTCGTTGGATTGCAGCGCGGTGACTGCAACTCGCAGCGATTCGAGAACATACCTGCCGGATTCCGCATTTACGCGCCCGACCGGATACTCACTTATGGGCGTATCGATACATAGAAGCTGCGGATGCGAATCAGTTAACGGCACTCTCTTGAGTCCCTCTTCGTAAATCCGCCTGCTGCCAATTACGGTAATCTCCGCAGCCTCGCGGGATTCAGGTAGAGCGAGTAACTTGGCTACTAACTCGGGGCCGACCCCTGAGGGGTCACCCAGCAATAAACCTATACGTGGTTTCCGCACGCTTGATTATCGGCCTTGCCATTGTGGCACGGCCTTTTTCCCAAAAGCTCTGACCCCCGCCCGGAAGTCGTCGCTTGCATAGCAGATACGGATGAGATCGGACGCATCGGCACTCGGATTAATTGCCAGCCGGCGGAGCATCTCCCGAGTCACTGACATCGTAATGGGCGCATGGCTCAGCAGCTTTGCACAGGTCTCCTCGATTTGCGTGTCGAGATCCTCGGCGGGAACAACACTCGCCAAAAATCCCGTAGGACTCACCATTTCCGCGGTTGGCATTTCGGCCAGGAGTAACATCCGTTGAACCCAGCTCTGTCCTAATGCGGTGACCAAGCGTCGCAGAGTGCCAGGAGCGAGGCAATTCCCGACGGTGCGGGCAACGGGCACACCGAAGCGCGCCCCAGTCGCGGCGATTCGGATATCGCAGGCGCATGCTATTGCAAGTCCTGCGCCCGCAGCATAGCCTTCGACAACCACAATGGTTGGGACCCGCAAGCTTTCGACGCCCTCGACGATGCGCTCCATCTTGTTTTCATAAGCGATGCCGTCTTCTCCCGAAGAGAAGTCCTGAAATTGGCGGATGTCTGTGCCCGCAATGAACGACCTTCCTCCACCTCCGCGGAACACGGCGACCCGCGCTCGCAGATCATCGTTGATAACCCGGCACGCCTCTGCGAGCTCGTCGTACATTTTCCATGTTAGGGCGTTGTAAGCCGACGGGCGGTCGAATATCACGTGAGCGATGGTACCGTCGAGACTTACTGTAACGCGACCTTCATCGCGTCCATGCTTGCCCGTCGTGTTCACGCCGCGAACGCTCCGCGCTCACGGAAGCTAGCCACAGTCTCCGCGTCGACGCCGATTTCAGCGAAGACGTCGTTCGTGTGTTCGCCGAGTAATGGAGGCGGACGGCGTACCTGCTGGGGGGTGCCGGAGAGCTTCACCGGAAAACCGATATTCGGGACCACACCCTCGACCGGATGTTTGATATCCAGGCGCATTCTCCGATATCGGGCGTGTTCACTTCCCAGTGCATCAGCGTAATTATTGAGCGCACCGGCAGGTATGCCTGCAGCGAGAAGTTTGTCGATCCATTCCTGGGAGGTGCGCAAGGCAAAAGTCTTCTCGAGCTCGTCAATGAGCAGCTCGCGATTCGCGAGTCGCGCGGCTATGTCAATGAACCGTACATCGTCTAAAAGCTCAGCACGATTAAGCTCGATGCAGAGCAGGCGCCAGAGCTTCTGATTTGTCGCGCCGATCACGAAATAACCGTCGGATGCGCGTACTGCTTCGTACGGCGCGCTCATGCGATTTGCAGTGCCGAGCGGGCCAGGTACTTCGCCGGTGCCCCAGTATTCCGAAATATCCCAGATGCCGAACGCTAAGGCCGCTTCGAACAGTGATGCGTCGATATATTGACCTTGGCCGGTAGACAGCCGGCCGATGAAAGCACTTAGGATGGCGTAGGTGGCGAACAGAGCGCAGCCGATATCGGCCACCGGCACACCTGCCTTCACGGGAGGACCATCAGGATAGCCGGTTACGCTCATGACGCCCGACAT
>JAFAQG010000066.1 GCA_019246575.1 Acidobacteriaceae bacterium | reverse complement strand
TTATTTGGGTACGCCATCCTTGCTCCACAGAACATCGTGAAGCTGGAAGCCGGTTTCAAAGAGGAGTTTGACAAAGTTCGTAAGGACGGGTTCACGCCCGACGAAGTCAGCAAGGCGAAGAAAGCGTGGCTGCAGGAACAAAACATTGCTCGCGCCAATGACGGCGCCCTTGCCCGCGAGCTTGCTACCGATCTGTTTTTCAGTCGCACCATGTCCTTCGATGCCGAAATCGAGAAAAAGGTCGAGGCGCTTACTCCCGAGCAAGTGAACGCCGCCTTCCGGAAGTATTTCGATCCGGCGCAGCTAACGATCATCAAAGCGGGAGACTTCAAGAAGGCCGGGATCTCAGAATAAATCCCCCGATGTACGATAGGAACCTAGCTCGATGAACGATCTGTTGGCGGCCTTGGAGCCCGCGGGCGAGGAGTGGTCGCTCGCGCAGTCCATTGACCCGAACCGGCTCCCCGCGCACATCGCCATCATTATGGATGGCAATGGCCGATGGGCGCGGCAAAGGCGCCTGCCTCGCGCCGCCGGACACCGCGCTGGCATCGAGCCCGTTCGCACCTGCGTCCAAACCTGCGCGCAGCTCGGCATCCAAGCCCTGACCGTCTACGCCTTCTCGACAGAGAATTGGAAGCGGCCGCGCCTGGAAGTGGACATGCTCTGGCGTCTCCTCCAGGTTTATTTGCGCCGCGAACTGCAAGAACTGATCCGCAACGACGTAGTATTCTCCTGTCTGGGGCGCCTCGAAGCATTGCCCGCACCCGCCCGCGCTGCAATCCATTCCGCAATGCGGCAAACCTCCTGCAATCGTGGACTTCGTCTTAATGTTGCCGTGAATTATAGCGGCCGCACTGAACTCGTTCACGCCATGAACACGATCGTTGCGCAGGCAAGATCGGAAGGACGCCTCGACCGGCTCGAAGTGGATGAGAACCTGATCGCCTCGCACCTGTTCACCGCCGGCCTGCCCGATCCCGACCTCCTCATCCGAACCTCGGGCGAAATGCGCGTGAGCAATTTTTTGCTCTGGCAGATCGCCTATTCGGAGATCTATGTAACCGATACGCTCTGGCCCGACTTCTCCCGCAGCGATCTGCTCCGCGCCATTATCGACTTCCAACGTCGCGACCGGCGCTTCGGCGGATTGCGTCCCGCAACTGAATACTCCGAACAGGACGTACTAGCGATCAGCTGCGCGACTCGATGAGCCGGATCCTAACCGCTCTCATCCTGATTCCAGTCTTCGTTTACCTCATCGTCGCCGCTCCCGTGTGGCTTTTCCTGGCGGCCGTAGCCATCGTCGGCGTGCTCATGTTTCGCGAGTTCAGCAGCTTGGTGCGATTTCATCAGATTCCGGAGCCGGGCATCTTCGGATATGCCGCTGGCCTCTCCTTGCTGTTCTTACCCGGGTGGAACGCGCCGTTCGTCGTCATCGTTGCGCTGCTGGCAATGTCTCTGGCGCTGCGTTTCGAAGATCTGACGAAAGCGCTGCCCTATGCGGGCTCCCTTCTACTGGGCACTCTGTACGTTTTCGGATCATTCCGCTGCGTAATCGATCTGCGCGCCATCAATCCCTATTGGACGTTGTTCGCGCTCTCGCTCAATTGGGTCGGTGATGCGGCCGCGCTTTATGTTGGACGTTCGTTGGGTAAACACAAGCTCGCGCCTCATGTCAGCCCTAACAAGACGTGGGAAGGCGCTGCCGCATCCGTGATCGCTTCGATCGTATACGCCGCTGTCTATTTTCCGCGCTTGCTGCCCAATGTTCCTCTGTTGGAGGCGTTGCTGATTGCTGCACTCGGAAACGTGGCGGGACAGATCGGCGACCTTGCAGAATCGGCGCTCAAGCGTGGAGCGAATGTGAAGGACAGCGGTAGTTCTTTGCCAGGCCATGGCGGCTGGCTCGATCGTGTGGATAGCGGTCTATTCGCCATTCCGGTGGTTTACTTCTTAGTGGCAAATCTGCGATTCCACCTCTGAACGAATCCGATCCATCACCAGGTTCGCGGCATCATCCGCCGCTAAGAGTTCGCTCGCTTCGATCACGTTCCCGATCCGAACCAGAAATCTGCCGTCTTCCTTTACGCCTACTGGTAAAACAGACCAACCAGATTTAGCCAATTGGCGCAGCAAACGATCGACACCCGGCAATGGCGGAGAAAGCTTTCCCGCAATACCCGCCGCGCCCTCTG
>JAFAQG010000216.1 GCA_019246575.1 Acidobacteriaceae bacterium | reverse complement strand
GTGAGCGATTGCAGTTGGCCGCTGCCGTCGTGCAACACGCCGACAGTACTATTGAAACCGAGTTCACGCGCGCGTACGGCGATCTGATACGCGTCTTCCGGGTGAGCGATGGCGCTGCCGAGAACGGAGTTAATCGTCACATCGAAGGTCGCGTATTCGGCGAGCCACCGCAGCTTCTTTTCCAGCACCTTGAGGCTCTTTTTTGAGACATCGTCGGGCTGAACGTTATCGATACTGATCTGCAGGTAGTCGAGCCCAGCGGCATTTAAGCCTCTGATGCGAGTAGGCGTGAGCAGATAACCGTTCGTTATGAGCGTTGCGATAGCGCCACGGTCGCGTACACGGCGGATTAGGGCGTCGAGATCGGGGTGTAGCGTGGGTTCGCCCCCGCTGAAGGTAACGATCGCCGTCCCGAGATCCGCAAGCTTGTCGATTCGCCTCAGCATTTCGAGCGTGGGCACGGGCGCGGAATCTTTGTCGAACTCGTTGCAATAGGTACAGGCCAGGTTGCAGCGGCGGATGGGCACGATCTGGGCGAGGATGGGGTGATGCGCGGACGCCATCGCGCGGGCGAACATGCTCGCTTCACGCCAACGACGGTGCAGCTTGAGGACAGATCGTACGATCACAACAACAATGCCGGCCAGTCTGGATTTGCTCTAATTGAAGCACAGGCACAGTCAAGGGTACCGAACGGATTGAACGAGTGATGCGCCGCGAGGCTGAGTTCTTTGGAGAAGTCGAACTAGACCTGATCTATATGGCCCGCCGCCTTCCGGATGCGTTGAGATTAGAAACTCTGCTGACGGATGCAGGGATCGACTATGTGGTCGAAACCGGAACTTACACCGGGGGATTGCTCATGCGGCGCGAATTAACGGGCGCGTTTTTCTATGTTGCGCCATATCTGCTCGACCAAGCCCGCAAGCTGCTGGTCCAGCACCGGTATAAGCCTTATGCTCCGGAGTAAGTGGGTGTCGAGGGCTCCGATTTTCGTAAGTTGTCGGCCATCTGCTCAGGAGCAGTATCGGCAAGGAATGTTCCGTATCCCGTCTCGATAGTGGCAAGATACTTCAACTTAGTTGGACTGCGTTGCAGCGGCATAAATTGGACGTGCAGATGATACGGGGCGCTTGATCCCTTCAATGGCGCCTGCTTGACAGCCATCATTAAAGGCATCAGAAATCCGTACAAGTTATCGTATTTTTGTCGGATGATACTTATAATTTCAGCGAAGCTGGAGCGCTCTTCGTCGGTGAGATCCAGCAATGTGCCAACATGGCGGCGCGAATAGATGATGATTTCCGCGGGAAATCGTGCAGCGTAAGGCACAAGAGCAACGAAGTGACTGTTCCAGGCGACGATTCTGGAGCGCATCTCTAGCTCTTGCTCGAGCACTGTGCAGAAAAGACACTTTCCGCTGTTCTCGGTCGCGTATTGCTGGAGGGAAGCCAGCTCCCTTTGTATGTTCGGTGAGATGAACGGCATCGCATAGATTTGTCCGTGCGGATGCGGCATGGTCACGCCCACGGCCTCGCCGCAGTTTTCAAACACGCAGACCAGGGCAATATCAGGATTTTCGGTGTGTTCGCGCGTGCGCCTTGTCCACAGGTCAATTACTTTTCGCCAGTTATCAAGGCTCAGCTTCGAGGGGGGCAAGGTGTGCTCGGGAGAATACAGCACCACGTCGCATGCGCCGCGCGGTCCTGTCTCCGCGAACAAACCAGGATGCGGCACGAACAGAGGCGCCTCCGGAGAGAATGCCGGAAAGTCGTTGGGATATAAATACACATCGTAGTGGTCGGGAACTCTACCCGAACCAGGGTCGAAGGGGCACCAGTTGGCCGGCATCTGCGGCCGGTCCTGCCGTGCAGTCGAGACCACGACCCACTGCTGCAATAGAGCATGCCAGCGAAGTTGATTCATACCGAGATTAGCGGGCTACGGGCTGGAAAGGGAATGTGACGGTGTTACTCGTATTCCCGTCTTGACTTATAACAAGTTGTGCGGTGCGCAGTGTTGAAACGCTTTCGGGCAGCGCAATCCGAACTTCGTAGATTCCGACGGCATTGCGGGGCAGGTTGGCGGAAATAACCTGTGCCGGCTCTCCATTCATATAGCCGGCAACTCCGTTCAGAGGCAACGCAGAGGCGTGATTAGGAACGCCGGCCACGAGGTCCTGATCAGAGGGAACGCGCAACCCCGTCGCCCAGACGGTGACGATCTCGCCAGGTCTGGCGGGGGTGTCGGAGGTTACAGGTGTCCCGTCCTGAAGGCCGATGTTGCGCGAGTGGAGCAGGATGCCGGTCCTCGGCTCTCTGCCGGGAAACGCGAACAGGCCAGGACTCGCGCTGGCGAGCTTAATGGAAGCCGCGCTGGTGATCTCAA
>JAFAQG010000856.1 GCA_019246575.1 Acidobacteriaceae bacterium | reverse complement strand
GTCTCGTAGACACGCAGCGCGGAGACATGTATGAACGGCGCGAGTCCGAAGAGTATTCCGGTAACGACAGAAACCAGAAGCGTAAAGAGGAGCACTCGGAGATCGAGCCGGATCTCCTCGGCCCGCGGGATGCTGCCATTGTTCGTGGCCTCTATCAAGGCGATACTGCCGAACGCGAGAACGATGCCGAGCACCGCACCGACGAAGGACAGCAGGACGCCTTCCATTACGAACTGTTTCAACAGATCCGCAGTCGAGGCGCCGATGGCACTCCGAATGGCGATTTCGCGTTGGCGTGCTTCGCTTCTCGCCAGCAACAGATTTGCGACGTTGACGCAGGCGATCAGTAATACGAACACGACAGCTCCCAGAAGCATCAGCATGGCGGTGCGAACCCCGCCAATGACTTCGTCGTAAAACGAGTACATGGAGACCGGATGGTTTTTCGGGCTGAAGACGTGGTGTCCAGGCGACTCCGCTCGTCCCCAACCGGCGACGAGCCCTGCCATCTCGCTGCGCCCCCGATTGAGCGATACGCCAGGACGCAGCGATGCGAGAACGTTGAAGTTGTGTCCACCGCGATTTCGGCTCTTGGGGTTGAGCTGAAGGGCGGTCCACGCTTCGGTCTGATCCACTTGACCCGGCGGAAATACAAAGCCTCGCGGCATGACGGCGATGATGCTCGCCTTCGTGCCGTTGAAATAGGTCTGTTTTCCAATGATGTTCGGATCTCCACCGAAATCGCGCTTCCAGAGCCCGTAAGAAAGCATCAACACAGGCGGAGCTCCGGGCTGATCGTCCTGTACCGTGATCGCGTGGCCCAAGAGCGGCGACACTTCAAGCAGCGTGGGGATTTCCGCACTGAATGATGTGGTGGTGACGCGAACGGGACGGTTCGCACCGGCGATATTGTCGCTTTGGGTGTACCAAGCCCCGAGCGATGCGAACGATTTGGCAGACCGCAGGTCAAAGACCTCGGGCTCGGAGACCCAGAACTTTTTTAGACCGCCGCCGGGGAACGTAGGGAATTCGGTGTAGACGCGAACAAGCCGCCGGGAGTCGGGGTAGGGAAGCGGACGTAGGACAACCGCGTTGACGATGCTGAAGATGGCTGAGGTTGCGCCGATGCCGAGAGTGAGGCAGATGATGGCGGCGAGCGTGAACCCCGGCGTGCGACGCAGAGTACGGAGCGTATAGCGCAAGATCTGGAGCATTGCTATTCAAATTACGCAATGAGAGGCCCAGTTGTTCAGGAATGCACGCTAAGTTGATTCATGTTTCCGGGCAGGTCTGTGCGTTCGGAAGTGGGATTTTCAGCGCGGCTGCGAACGCTAGGGAAAGGGGGGAGGCGAGCTCACGCAGAACGGGGGACACGAGAGGCTGTATCGAACGTTAAAAAAGGACACGGCATAATTCGCTTCGCAGTGTGAATGCCGGGTCGACCGTTGATGCCTTCCAGGCGGGAATCGAAGCTGCCAGAATCGCCACAGTCACCTGGATCGCACAAGCGGCCGCCAGAATCGCCGGATCATTGGGTCGGACGCCGTACAATTGCGAGCTAACCGCAGCGCCCAGCCAGTAACTCAGCACGATGCCGCCCGCCATTCCGGCGGAAGCCATCGCCAGCGCATCGCGCATGACCATCCAGAACATGGCACGCCGATCCGCCCCAGCGACATGCGCTCGGCATCAATCAGATGCGATCTCCTGTAGTCACCACGCCTTCCGCACGGGTCTTCAGCGGGGAGCCCACTAGATAAACGGTCTTGAAAGGCACTCGCGACGGCTCCGCCAAACAGCACTCCCATTGATAATCCGGTACGGCGAAAGCGGCACGAGCCGGCAACGCCAATTGCGGGGAATGCTCGCCGCGCAAGTAGAGTTCAATTCGGCTCCGCCAGAAACTCTCGGCATCGGACTGCTGCGCACGGATTGCGGCCAGGGTTGGAATACGGGGCTGTTCAACGTGTCTGACTGGGATCGGAATTTGCCGGTGTGGCGTCGACGTTGTGACCTTGGGAATGATTTACCAAAATTGAGTACCAGCCGCCCAGCGAGCTGTCAAATGGACGACTCTCAAAAAAAGCTCAAAAGAGCTCTTGACGGTGGGATCTAGCCCGGTCATAATGAACAGCGTTCAGTAAATGGGAACGAAGGAACGAAGAGCGCGGAGTAAAGAGAACCTCCGAGAGGAAATCCTGGAGGCGGCGCGCGCGCTGTTCGTAAAAGAGGGATACGATAATGTCTCGATCCGCAAAATTGCGGACAAAATCGAGTACGCGCCCGGCACCATTTACCTTTACTTCGAAGACAAGGCCGATATCCTTCGTACGATCTGTGACGAGACGTTCGTTAAACTGCATCGCAGGCTCAAGGCGATTGCAGAGGATTCGGGTCCGCCGCTCGACAAACTTCGAAGGGCGGAGCGCTCGTATATACAGTTCGCATTAGACAATTCGGCGCAATATACATTGGTGTTCATGACGCGTTTCGATGAATCGACGGCGCTCAAGCCGGGCCCAAGCGACGTCGGATTTCTCTGTTTCCAGGATCTCTGCAATATCGTGCAGCAGTGCATAGATGATGATCTGCTTCGCAGTAAGGATGCAAACGAGACGAGTCAAGCGATTTGGGCAGGTGTGCATGGCGTTTCGTCTCTTCTGATCGCGAAATGCGGATTTCCGTTCGTAGAACAAAGCCGCCTTATTGACCGGGTGATTGACATCACGATCGAGGGAGTACGTAAGCCGGGTTAACGGCGAAATTTTTTTTGCACTTTTAGTGAACATCGTTCATCCAAAGACGTATGTTCAGCTCAGGTGACCATAGATGAATTTCGTAGCACTGCAAATGCTTCTGGGAGATCGCATCAAGTACATCGGCCTGGTGGTCGCAGTTGCGTTCTCCACATTTCTGATGTCACACCAAAGCTCGATCTTCACAGGCGTTATGAACAACACGCGAAGTCAGATTCGGGATGTTCAGGACGCAAGCATTTGGGTGATGCATCCGCAAACGCAGTACTTCGACGAAGTGAAAGCGCTTCCCGATGAATCGGTGTATCGCGTGCGCAGCGTCCCCGGCGTGGAGTGGGCGGTGGCGATGCGGCGCGGTTTGCCCACGGCGCGCGCGGTTGACGGCACGTTCCGATCCGTGATTTTGATGTCGGTTGACGACGATTCGATTGCCGGAGCGCCACGGCGCATGTTCGTGGGTTCGGTGGCAGATCTGCGGCAGCCGGATTCGGTGCTGATTGACCGTTCGGCTTTTACTTACTTTTTTCCCAATCAGCAATTTCGAACGGGCGACGTATTCGAGATGAACGACCATCGCGTGAAAGTGGTGGGGGTCTTCGAATCGTCATCGCCGTTCACCAACATGCCTGTCTTCTACACGCGGTATAGCGAAGCACTCCAACTTCAAGGGGAAGAGCGAAACATGATGACATTCGTTCTGGTGAAGCCGCGTCCGGGTGTTTCGGCGGCTGAACTGTGCCGCCGGATCGATGCGCAGACGGGTTTGCGCGCCATGACCTCGCATGACTTCGGATGGATGACCATTCGCTACTACTTCAAACACACGGGAATTCCGCTGAACTTCGGAATAACGATCGCCGTGGCCCTGCTGGTGGGCACACTCGTTGCAGGTCAGACGTTCTACATCTTCACGCTGGAAAACCTGAAGCAGTTCGGGGCGTTGAAGGCGATTGGAGTAACGAATTGGCGCATCACTCGAATGATCTTGCTGCAAGCAAGCCTGGTGGGCGTCGTGGGCTACTCGATCGGAATTGCCATGACCGCTGCGTTCTACGAAATCTTCACGAAGAACGTAGACTTGCGCAGCTTTTATCTTCCATGGCAGATTGCTGCGGGTACCGCGGCGGCGGTCTTGTTGATTATTGTCGTCTCGAGTCTGATGAGCATTCGACGGGTGCTTGTACTTGAGCCGGCGATCGTATTCCGCGGTTAAGGAGAATCCACATGAGGCGAACGAATGCGGCAGTTGTGTGCCGAGACATCAGGAAGGAATTCGGAACAGGTGAAAACCGAACGCTCGTGCTGCGCGGGGTAGACGCAGAGATTCTGTTGGGGGAGATGACGCTCCTCGTAGGACCGAGCGGTTGCGGCAAGACGACATTGATCTCGGTCATCGCCGGATTGCTCGATGCTTCGGGCGGCGAGCTGACGGTGCTTGGCAAAGATTTGCGGCGGCTTCGGGGCGCGGAGGCTATTCGTTTCCGGCGCGAGAATCTCGGCTTTGCGTTTCAGCAATACAATCTGCTGCCGGCGCTGACTGCGGCGGAGAATGCCGCAGTCCCGCTGCTTGCTGCCGGTATGGCGCGCAAGGCCGCTATTGAGCGATCTTCGCAGCTACTTTGGGAACTCGGATTGGGACATCGCTTGGATACACTCCCGGCGAAGCTCTCAGGTGGACAGCAGCAGCGCGTTGCGATTGCGCGCGCTTTGGTTCACGAGCCGCGATTGATTATATGTGACGAGCCGACCTCAGCGCTCGATCACGAAAGTGGATATGCCGTGATGGAACTGCTGCAACGCATAGCCGTACGCCCCGACCGCGCCGTCATTGTTGTGACACACGATAGCCGCGTTTACGACTTTGCGGATCGCATCGCGTACATGGAAGATGGCCGGATCACTCGTATTGCCGCGGAAGAAGAACTGTTAGCGGTGAATGCGCATTGAAGTTGAAGAGAGGAAGGAGATAACCAATGTTGAAGTATGGATTGCCCAGTGCTGCTCTTGTGCTGTTGGTCTTGGCGGTGTTGTCGATTGCGAGAACGCAACCGGTGCGAAAGGAAGTAGCGCCGCCGGCTGTACCCGCCACGGGGGCTTACCCCGAACAGGTAGGAGCCGTTGGAATCGTAGAAGCGGCATCAGAGAACATTGCAATCAGTTTGCCGGTACCTGGATTGGTCACGAAAGTTTACGTGCAGGCGGGGGCGCACGTGCGCAAAGGCGCACCACTGTTCAGCCTGGACGATCGCGACCTGCGGGCTGAACTCGTCTTACGCCAGAGCGCGCTTGAAGTGGCGCGAACGAAGCTGCAGAAATTGGTAGATAGCCCAAGGCCCGAGGAGATTCCGCCCGCCGAAGCACGTGTGCATGAA
>JAFAQG010000209.1 GCA_019246575.1 Acidobacteriaceae bacterium | reverse complement strand
ACGCCAAAAATGGCGGAAAACCCGCGTCTTTCCTGGGACGGACGCGAAATCCAGAGAGAGACGGACTGTCTGCTGGAGGGGAGTGGATTCGAAATTTCAGTTCCGCGATGCCTCGCCATCGCCAACAGCGTGGGCACCTTCATCGGCGTAAGTGGCGGCTCCTCAAGTCGCCTAAACAGTTCTATCGGTTTGCTGAGGCCGACGACCGCTCGGATGTTACCGCGGCGCCGACGGTCGATCGGCCCCAACCCGACCGAAGCCTCGAAACCCGCAGCCTATCTGGCGCGGAACTGAAATTTCGAATCCATTCCCTCCAGCGCAGAGTCATGCAAAATATTAGTTCCTGGGCGTGGCATCCGGCCAAAGCTCCGGCCAGTAAGCATCGAGCGCAAGTCCGAGGGCTGCACTAAACAGAGAGGTCGCTGCGCGATGTGCTAACGATGAACCAGCATGTCGCTGCGCACCTGGGAGATGGCTGACCGCCTGCTGTTAGGCCTAGAGCCGCTGCGTCGGCTCTTGTAGCGAATGTCTCAGCCCAACTGGAGCGCGGACCTCGCGCGGCTCGGCGTGGTGATCGGCCCATCAAGCAAATCGAGGGGGCTCCAGCGGCAGGGTGAAGAGGCCGACGAGCGCAGCCGCGGGAACCGGGTCGTTCGGAGAAGGTTTTTTCAACAGGCGTCATCAAATCGATGGCGACTGGCGGAAACCAACCAGCTTGGAGAGAGGCTTATCATGGCCGATCAAACGCAGTCCCCCAAGCCGCAACACGGGACGACCGGGAAACCGCAAAGTGACCTCGGCGGTGCTGTGCAGACAAGCGGCAGCAGGGGCCAGGAGCGTCTGCACGGCGTTATGGAGATGGGCTCAGTCGGGCGAGACGTGCCGGATCAGAGCAAAGAGAGGAGCACGGAGATCGCGGTCCAGGCCGGTCACAAGAACGGTGAGCACCGGGAGATCGCTATGCAAGAACAACCGGACCGGGACAGGATTGCAGAAGAAGCAGTCGGCCAAAAGCGTGACAGTGCACCGCCCTACGTTCAAAATGCGGGGGAGGAGTCTTCTCGGCAGTTCCCTGCGTCGTCCGAGGTTGCGTCGAGCATTCCGGAAAAATCCGCGGCATCGGTCGGTGAGCGGGTCGGGAATGCCTATTCCGATCCTGAGCGGGAACCGCAATATTCATCTCGGCCCAATATAGGCCAGCAAATTGCAGGGCAAGGCGAAGCTAATAAAGGCGTTGACACCGGCCGCTTCGTGTCGGCTTCGGAGAAAGCAGCCTACCCCGATCAAGAGCGGTTCTTGACTGTGATCGCCAGCTTCGCCCTGGGCTACTTAGCCGGAGTATTGTTTCACGATCGCATCATTGCCCGATTCAATACAACATCAGGGCCATTTCAAATCACGAAACCGCCAACGGACAAACATCCGCGAGGCTTCGTCCAAGCAACCGTTCTCAAAACCATAAGTGAGCACCCGCAAGGGATGACATCGGGCGAGATCACGAATGCACTTGGTTCCCAAGGGATCGACCAGCGATCAACAGCGAACGCGCTTAGTGCGCTTATCCAGGCGAAAAAGATTACCTCGGAAGGTCGGCGAGGCAAATATCATTCAGCGGCAGCCGAGGTGCCCACCGCACCGGATCTGCCAAGCTCATAAGGCGGTCACGTAACGAGGCAATCCCTACGAACGATCCTATGGGGTAGGACGCGCCGCCACTCGACAACGAACCCGCGAACCCTCGCGAGAAGCAACGACGTCGATTGCTGTTGCCGGAGCCGGGTTCGTCTGAACAGTAGAACGCTACTCGCGCTCCTCTTCGGCCGATCGCCCGATTAGCCTGTGACATTGGAGAAAAATCTCAGACCGATGACCCCGGCTGCGATGAGCGCCAGCGAACATATGCGGCCAATATTCGTGCTCTCGCCGAAAAGCAGCATGCCGACAGCCGCCGTTCCCGCCGTGCCTATCCCGACAAAGCTTGCGTACACTGTTGCTGCCGGCAATCGTTTGACTGCTTCGGCCAACAGGTAGTTCGCAGGGACCGCGCAAACGATCACAACAAAGAACGGGGCCCATCTCGATAACGGCGCCGACCATTTCAAGACGAATGGCCATGCGATTTCGAATATGTCGGCGAACAGGATGCAGAGCCAGGCCATTTGCGTTCCACATGGGATGGGTAATGCAGCTCTTTGATGCCGGGTCATCAACTGAACGGCAAGCCGCGGAGTCGATTTCGCGATCACGAGCCGAGCGGGGCCGGAAAAAAGCGCTCTGGGTCCGCTAAGTTGACAATATCCTCGGAGCGGCATCCTGCTACGTGATCGAGGAAGTCAGGTTCGCACCGGACTCTTCGCTGGAGGAAGATGGATTAGACGCTCCGCGCGCTCTATCCTGCCGCCGGTAAATACCTACTGGACACAGTAGCGGCGTCGAATGCCGCCGTGGCTGCTGGGTACCTGCTCGACGACGACGCTGCGGGGGCAAATGCCACGGCTGCCGAGAGCGGCATCGGAGGGTCAAATTTGCGTAACCTCGACCTAACCGGCGTCAATCTGATGGGTGTCAGCTTGCCGAACGAGAACCTCGCCGGCGACAATCTGACGAATGCCAATCTGAGCAACAGC
>JAFAQG010000204.1 GCA_019246575.1 Acidobacteriaceae bacterium | reverse complement strand
TGAAGACGATCTTTTTAGTAAGTGAGTAGATCTGTACGTCAAACGGAGTGCGATCCAGTATCTGGAAGCGAACGAGATGCAGATGAATGGGATGCGAATCGTCGGTGAGGTTGATGAAACTCCAGATCTCAGTGGAACCAAGGTCCGGTTTTTCGGTGACCGGCATATCCCAATGCATGCCGTTCAGGAGCATGGTACGCGAGTTTCCGAGGCGATCCTGGTAATCGGCCAGCGTGAGTTCGCGAGTGCGAATGGATTCGCTTTCCGCGATGCGGCGAATCGGCCGGAACGAAGCAGGAACGAGTGAACGATCGTCGACTTTGTCTCGGCTGACGCGAAATTGCATCACATAGGCGGATTTGGTCCGCAGATAAATCTGCTGGCCGCGGTGGGGCGCGAAATCAAATATGAGGTCGACCCGCTCGCCGGGGCCGAGTATGAGCGTCGCTATGTTTTGGGGAGCGGCGAGGAAGCCCTGGTCCGTGCCGATTTGTAGGAACGATTCCGGGTTCGAGGCGTACGAATTATCTTTCGCAAACGCGAGCACGTAGAAGCTGCCGTTCGAACTATTCAGCACGCGGAAGCGATACTTGCGCGGCTGCACTTCGAAATACGGAGCAAGCTTCCCATTTGCGAGGATGCCTGCACCGTAATATTCAGAGACCCACGGCTTTTCGGGATTCTGAGACACAGGGTAGAAGAGGCGGCCATCCTTATAAAAAGAGCGGTCGACGATAACAAGAGGGATTTCATACTCGCCGTGGGGCAAGTTGAAGCTCCGTTCCGCTTCGTCGCGGATGATGTAAAGGCCCATGAGACCCGCGGCTGTATTAAGGCGTGTGATGCCCATGGCGTGGTCGTGGTAGAAGAGGGCGGCCGGTTCCTGTTGGTTGTTGTAATGCGTGATCTGCGACTGACCGGGAACAATCCAATTCTCTGGATAGCCGTCGCTGTCCGGAGATACTCGACCGCCGTGCAGATGCACGACAGTCCGCACGAGGGGCTTGTCAGCTTCCGCGCCGTGGAGCGTGTGATCGAGGGGGAGCAGATGCCCGGTAGGCAGCTGGTTTACCCACTCAAAGCTCACCGGTCTCCCCGACCTCGCTTCGATGACCGGGCCGGGCGAGGAGCCATCATAACCCCACATCGTGGTGGGCGGCAAATCGCGATGTACCTTTGCTGAAAATTCGCGCATCGCCAGCTTGCATTTGCCCTGTACGGTGACGGTACGCGGGATCGGCAGCGGATCTACATAGCGGGGTAGCGAGGCGACATCGAAGAACGGTTCCGGTTCTTCTGTCTTCGAGCGTACAGCGAGCGCGAGTCCCGCAACTGAGCGCGCGAAAAATGCTCTTCGTGTTACATCCAATGAATCAAATTACAACCCCATTATGACCTTTCATTTTCAATACGGTTACAAAGAGCGCAGGGTTAAGTTATTCGAAACGAAACCATACTTTCACAACCGATACTCGAAACGCTAGGAAACTACTGATGTCAAAAGACACGGAGAACGAAACATACATGAACCGTTTCGAGCGGATATCCAATTTCTTTGTGCGCCCGATCTTGTTCGCGGCAGCCGTTATCGCAACGCCTGCTGTGTTCGCGCAGCAAGCTACCGTCGCTTATCTGCCGTACATACAGCTCGGCGACGCCGGGGGATTGGGAGCTACCGATCAGATCATCGTGGCTTGGCAAACCAATGAAACGGCGCCCAACCCAACTAATTATACGGTCAGCTTCGGTACGACGACGGGATATGGAAGCAATGTGACACCAACGGCCAGGGTGGTGGATAACTACCTCGCGGCGGATCCGCAGTTTGGCAGCCTGAACATACCGGCCGCTTACGGACCGCACGTCGATTATTATGCGGTGCTAAGCGGGCTGAGTTACGCAACGGCTTATTACTACAAAGTGACAGGCCCCGGAATGCCTGCCGGCGGATTCACAGCATCGTTCAACACTCGCAAAACGGGGAGCCTCTTCTCCTTCGCGGTAGAAGGTGATGAGGGATATTTTCCGGCAATTCCGAATTCGAGCAATATTGTCAATTACGAGGCGAGGATTGCGCACCTGATTAATAACATCTCCAGGCTGAACGTGGCGGGCTTGCCTGCTGTTCCCGCGGCGGACATCATTCTGAATACCGGTGACAACATCTATAACCAAGGCTCAGAAGACAATTATCGGGACTTCTTTTTCCCGGTGCTGAACAGCAATACAGATTCTAACGAGACCGGCGCACCCATTCTGCGCAGCACGCTGTTCTTTGTGGCTGATGGCAATCACGATCTGGGCAGCACGGGCGTTTCCGCCAACCTGCTGGCCGACAACTCGGCGCCGCAGTTCAGCGGGAGCAATGGAGGAGGAGATGCGCTCGCATTCTTCAACAACTTGTACTATCCGCTGAACGGGCCCACGGGTGCAGACATTCAATATACGTTCAACGGTGACACTGCCTCACCGAACGCGATGTATTTCAGCTATCTGGGCACTAACTACGCATCCCCTGCAGGTATTGCGGCATTTCGCGCTTCGACTTCCGTCAACACGGGAGGCGGGCAAAAGCGGCAGATCGATCATATGAGTAATTACTCGTTCGATTACGGCAATACCCACTTCCTGTATTTGGATGCAAACCCGCATCTTTTTAACGGCAACCTGCCGGGCGGATCCGTATCGACTGTTCCACCGCCGCCGGCATTCACGCCATATCCATCCGTGCTGGCCCAGTGGGTTGCGAATGATCTGGATTCTACGAAGCAGACGTGGAAAGTAGTCGTCTATCACCAACCGGCATTTTCTTCGGGTGACGCCACTGAGTTGAACCACCAGATGCGGGCGGCAGCGAAACTGCTGGAAGACCACGGTGTGAACGTGGTCTTCAACGGCCACGAACATAACTACCAGCGTACGTACCCGATCCGTGCGACTGCCCGGACGGCGGAAAACGCGGGTACGACGGCGAGCACTCCGGCGGTTTACATCGACACGACTTATGACGGAAAGGCACAGACGGTTCCGAATG
>JAFAQG010000179.1 GCA_019246575.1 Acidobacteriaceae bacterium | reverse complement strand
TCGAATTGCAGTCGGTGTTCCAGGTCGCGCAAAAACTCGTACGCTTCGGCGAGGCGGCCGTACTCGGTTTCGGCCAGCCGGTCTTTGTCGTGTAGTCGGGATAGCGCGAAAAACGTGCCTCCGTGCCGCAACCAGGGCTCACGGGCGCCATGCAGCCGCTGCAGGCACTGCACGAGAAATTCGATGTCGCGAATGCCGCCGCGGGCGAGTTTGACATCCAGCCCGTCTTTCTTGAGCCGTTTGCGCGCAAGCTTCTCGCTCATGCGCTCACGCGTTGCGGACATTGCCTCGATGGTTGAAAAATCCAGAGTAGTCGAGTAAATAAACGGCTCGACGAAATCAAGCAGAGCCTGTGCGAGCGCTTCATCGCCGGCGGCGACACGCGCTTTGATCAGCATCTGCAGCTCCCAATCGCGGGCGCGCTTCGAGTAGTAATCCTGGGCGGCGGCGAGCGAGATACAGACCTCACCCAAGGTCCCTTCGGGGCGCAGCCGCAAATCGACGCGATAACACAGCCCGGCGGCCGTGTAGGTCGAGAGCAGATTCGTGAGATGATTGGCGACTTTCTTGAAGAACTCTTTATTGCTGATGCTCTGCGGTCCCGCGGTTTGTCCGTTCTCGCTGTAGAGGAACATCAGGTCGATATCGGAGCTGTAATTCAGCTCGCAACCGCCGAGCTTGCCGAGAGCGAGGACAGCGAAGGACGCTCGAGTTACGTTGCCGGAAGCGTCGCGCACTTCGGGGCGGCCATAACGCTCCTCCAATTCCGCAATCGTGTGCTTCAGAGCGCATGAGAGAATCGCATCCGCGAGCTCGGAAAGCTCCTCGGTAATCTCAGCGAGAGTGCCGGCCCGTAACACGTCGCGCAACACAATGCGTAACAGCTCGCGCCGGCGAAATAAGGCGAGATCTTCGGCACCCGGCGTCGAAACACCGCGCGCCTTGACGAACTCTTCCAAGCGTTCGTGGTACTCAGACAGTCCGAGCGGGCGCTCGAACGCGGTTACGCTCGAGATCCACTCGGGATGGCGTAATAATTCTTCGGAAAGAAAGTGGCTGTAGCCGAAGATCGTGGCCAGCCAGCGAGAACGCCTGGCATCGTCGGCGATTTCATCCCAAAGGTCCGGATGGCGAGAGAAGAAATCCGTCAGGTACTGCATCACCCGATCGGCATCGGGTGAACTTTCGATCAGATCTTCGATGTGGTGCAGCGTCGAAGCCACAGTTGGGCCGTAAAGGGACGACATAGTCCGCGAGTAAGAACGCTCGACAAACGGCTAGACGCTTCGATTATAGCCTCGGTTCCGTGCGATCGGACAGCAGCGAGAAGTACTAAGCGGTTGCCGATTACAAGCCAGTTTCAGTTCCGCAAATACTCACTTCAAGACCGGCCCCGCGCAAGAACGTCGCCTTCACAGCCAAAGCGTTGTTCGCCGCGGCGGAGCTTGGCGCGTAGGCGACCTGAATGTGATTCGCCTTATGACGCGCCATCATCTGATCGCGCGTGATCCCGTAAAGAACGGCGTGCATGATCGGCCATTGCGGCGTCGTGATCCGCCAACGGCGTTCGGTTTCTTCTTGGGGTAATGAGAGTACACGAGCGCGGCCGATATCGGCCTTGAGCTTACTATCTTCGATGAACACGCGGCTCCATACGATCTCGCCCGGTTTACTTACGCCTTTGAGCGAGCCGCCGCCCAGGCGAAAATACATGGGAGGCTGCCGTTCGCTCACCGAGCCGGCGTAGCCGCCGATGTTGTGCTCGGGTGGAACTGCTCCGGAGATCTCGAACACCCAGACGAAGTCATCGCCGTAAGGTTCGCCGTAGCGCAGGTCGTGCAGTGTGGTCTCGGGCGGCAGACCGAGCGCGCCCCAGACGCGATTCGTTATCAGTGCATCCAGGCCAGCGCATTCATCGACTTCGTTGAAATGCGGCAGCGGCTCGCCCTCGTACAGAAGCCGTCCATCGGTGGAGTACACCGGCGGGCGGTCCGAATTGTTGAGCAAACCTTCGGCCAGGTCGGAAGCGGGCGCCAGGTCCTTGAGGCCCTGCTGGTACTGGATGCCGATCGCGGAGCAGCCAAACTCATCCGCAGTGCGCAGCGCCGCGATATACATGCGGCATTGATCCAGGATCTGATCGTCCGTGAGATCCGTTTCGGGATCAGAACCGGTCTTGAACTGAAGGCCTTTTCGATCGAGCCACATCCGCACCGCCTGCGCTTCGGCATCAGGGACGGCGCGCATGGCGGCATAAAGCGCGGATTGACTCAAGCGCTCCTTGTAAACACCCGTCACGTTGAGCAAATCGTCCGGGACGATGGCGTTGAACATGCCCATGCAGCCTTCGTCGAACACGCCGAGGATGGCCTTGTCACGCTTGAGCTCACTAGCGAGCTTCACGCCCAAAGCTTCCGCTTCGGCAGGGACTTTCAAGCCGTCCAAGGCGCGCACGTGCGTGATGTCGTGCAGAACGGGCTCGCCACGCAGCCATTTCTTCAGCCGGGAAAGAAAGTAGTCGTCCGTGAAGTCTTCAGACCACAAAGTCGAGTAACGAACCCCGGCCTTGGTGAGCGATCCGTTCAAATTCAGCATGCCGACCAAGCCCGGCCATTGCCCGCTCCAGTTTGCAATGGTCAGAATCGGAGCGCGATGCGTAATCAGACCGTGCAAGACATGGTGGCTGTACTGCCACACAGCTTCGACTACGATGAGCGGCGCGTCTTCCGGAATATCGCGGAAGACCTGCATTCCATATTTCTGCGAATCGATAAAGCCGTGATGCTTGACGGGATCGAAGGAGTGGGCGCGACGAACTGTAAAGCCACAATCGCGAATCGCTTTCGT
>JAFAQG010000162.1 GCA_019246575.1 Acidobacteriaceae bacterium | reverse complement strand
GCAAGCCGGCGAATCGACGGGCTTGCCGGTTCTTTACAACACGAGCTTCAATCTTTTTGGCGATCCGCTTGTCTGCACCCCGCGCGATGCGGTGCGAAGCTTCTACTCATCTGGAATAGACGCGCTATTCGTCGGAAACTTTTACATGGAGAAGTAGCCGCGGGCGGCGTTGAGCGGAAATCGAGCGCCTTCTGCATGGCGCGCAGAAGTGGCTCTCTAAAGCACTTAGGGCTGTTTGTTGAAATATGTTCCAATACTTTCTTCGGCCAAACCGAGTGCGCGGGCAAGTGAAACTTTCGCGACGTTGTACTGATACTGCGCAGAAATAAGATTCTCGTTGGCATCGGCTATCGATTGCTGCGCCTGAACTACTTCGACCGTATTGGTTACACCGGCTGCAAATCTGTCGCGAGCCTGTTTCAATGTCTGATTAGCAAGCTCGATATTGCTGTCGGCCACATCAACTTGATCCGCCGCTGATTTCAAATCGAGCAGCGCGCTCCGAACTTCGTAATCAATTTGACCGCGTAAGTTTTCCAGTTCGTTGCGGCGATTCTTGAGCTCTGCATCGTTCTCGAGAATGTCTGCTTTAATCCGGCCGCTATCGAAAATATTGAACTGAATGGAGCCAGTGGCTTGAAATACGCTATGCGAGTTTGTAAGCACGCGAAGTCCTTCGTCGCCGTAGAAACCTGACGCCTGAACGGTCGGGAAGCGTTCTGCTTTCGCGGCCCGCAATGCGAATTCGGCAGCGGTGAGTTGTGCTTTCGCGGCTTGAAAATCGGGCCGGTGATCATACGCCTTAGCGAGCGCATCCTGGACCGACATGCTTTCAAGAGGAACTGAAGGCGATGGATCGGCAACTGTGAAGTCCTGCCCTGGCGCAAGACCGATGATTCGCCCTAATGCCAGCTTGTCTTTTTCGAACTGATTTGTCTGAGCGACGAGCGATTGCTGGCGCTGCTTTAACTCAACTTGCGAGCGGAGCACGTCGATTCCGATGGCCACACCTGCATCGTGGCGGCGCGTAGCGTTCGTGTAGACGGCTCTATCGGCCTCAATCTCAGCTTGAGTGGCAGCAATGCGTGCCGCGTCGGCAATGATCTGAAGGTAAGCGTCGCCGACTGCCTGGACAACCAGATCGCGGGCGTTTTTTATGGAGAGCACGGAAGCTTTCATGTTCTCGCGCGAAGAACGGTAGTTATTAATCGCGGTGTAGTCGAAAAGCGGAACGTTTGCGTTCGCGAGAACGGCTTGGTAGGAGTAAGGACCGACGATGCTCGGGATGTGAACTGGAAATTTGGGCGGGAAACTCACCAGGAAGCCAAGCGCCTGTAGATTGATTTGCTGTTCCGTCATGCTCAATTGGCCGTTGATGGTGGGCAGAAGACCGGAAAGGGCGCGAAAACGCTCGGCGCGCGTTTGCCGGCTCGCCTGTTCGCTTGTGAGCAGGCCGAGATTCGCTTTCAAGCCGCGGTTGATCGCGTCAACCATCGTGAGAGCTATGGGAGTTAGCGAGGCTGGTCCTTGAGGAACGCTACCTTGATACGTTTGCGCCGCAATTTGCGAACCGGTGTTCGTCAAAACCGGTGATTGCGCAAAGAGATCGAATCCAGACATGAGAGCTATGGATAGAAGGCCAGGGGTCCGCACACGTTTCCTCTTGATCATTACTAGTCTCGATTAACAGTCTAGAGATTCCGCTTCAAAAATGAACAGATCTCGTAACCGGTGATGTACTTGAACGGAAACTCGCCCATGGTGTAGTGGCCGCACGGCAGAACGGTAACATCGTGATCCCACTTCTGTCTGCGCGCGCCCTTGATGACTTCGCGAGAGAGATGTACGGGAAAGGTGGTGTCGTAGCGAGTGTAGATAAATTTGGACCGTTTGTGTCTGGCGCCAAATAACTTCCAATAACTCGGCGGACTGATACAAAGCCAGAGCTTACGAAGAGTCTCTAAGTCGACGGCGCCTTCAAGGCTCTCGCGTATGTGGCGGGTGGACAAGCCCTCCCAGACCGGGTCCGCGAAATACGTCGAACAGTGATTAAACACGTTAACACGAATGCGCGGATCATGAACGCTCGCGAGAAAGGCGTAGCAGGACCCGAGACTGGTTCCCACGATACCGAGGCGATCGAAGCCTTGCTGCTCGAGCCAATCGAAGCACGCACGCGTGTCAATCGCCGCTTGGCGCGTCGCGTCGATGGTGCGGCAGATATTTGGTGAGACAGCATAATCGGCTCGAGTCAGGCCTTCGGGCATGCGCGAATCGTGATAGGGCGGACTCAGGCGCAAGGTTGCTATGCCGAGCCGCTGCAAACCGGCGCAGAGGCTATTGTGTTGAGGAAGCTTCGCGTTCCAGTGCGGAATCACTACTACGGCTCTCCGGCCAGCGCCGCGAGCGGGAAACCAGAGCGCGCGGACAGTGTTGTTTTCCGGGTACGGCGTGCGAATGGGCGAAGTAAATTCGAGCCATTCATTCTTCAGGTCGAATCGGACGGGCGTTTCATAGCTGAAAAATCTTCCGCTGTTCGCGATGGCACACTCGTTCAGGCGAATAATGTACTCAGCAGGCTCGGAGCCGTTGCGCGGCATGTGTCGAGCGCAAGGCCAATCGCGCGTCCATTCCAGGCCATAGTCGAACGGGCGGACAATGCGGTCTGTCGCGCGAGAGCAAAGCTCATTTTCCCAGCGATACATCCAGGTGCGGTAGCGCTCTGCCACCGGCTTCAGCAGAAACTTCATGAGCGCGGTTCAAATGTGAGTTGCACGAATTTTTAGTCTATCGAGCGAACCAGCATTGCTATAAAGGCGGATATGCCTCGCTACGCGGCGGTTGATATCGGCAGCAACTCTGTCCGAATGATGGCTGCCGACGTTACGGGGACTGGAACCGAGATACTCGCGGAAGCCAGACAGGTCACAAGGCTCGGGGAGAGCGTATTCCGATCGGGCCGGATCAGCAAAGACGCCCTGGATTTTCTTTGCGCGGTTCTTACAAGAATGGCCGACGCCTACCGAAGCCTGGATGTGATTGGAGTGCGCGCGGTTGCGACGAGCGCCGTGCGGGATGCAAGCAACCGGCAGCAATTCCTGACGCGAACTGCCGCTGCGCTGGGAACGAACGTCGAGATTATTTCAGGCGCGGAAGAAGCCCGGCTGATTCACTCAGGTGTGAACGCGCGGTGGCGGCGACCGAAGGACGAACGATTTCTCATCATCGATATCGGCGGAGGCAGCGGCGAGTTGATCGTGAGCGAGGGCGGCGAGATGGTCGACGCCACTTCGAAGCCGCTCGGCGCAGTGCGGTTGACCGAGGTTTTTTTAAAGACGGATCCGCCGCAACCTGAGGAACTTCATCGCCTCGAAGCTTACATTGAGGAAAAGCTGAGCTCCTTTTACGGGCGGCACGGCGCGGAACACTTCAGCCGTACCATCGCGACTTCCGCGACCGCGGCGGCGATCGTGAGCGCAGTCAATCGAGTTCCTCGCACGAGGCGTGACGAGGCAGACCGCATGCGGGCCGGGGTCAATCAGATACGCCAGCTTTACAGTGTGCTGATCGAAACCGATCTCATTAGGCGTCGAAGGATCCCCGGCATTGGACCACGGCGCGCTGAAATCATCATCGCCGGAGTCGCCGCATTTCTCCGGGCGCTGGAGCTATTTCGTCAGCGAGCGTTGTATTACTGTGCGGCGGGTGTCCGCGACGGAATCGTCGCCGACCTGGCAGCACGCGGCGTCGGGCGTGAGCTGTCGCAGCTTTCTCGGGAGCAGCGGGCAGTGGTGGAGGGAATGGCGAAGCGGTATGGCGTTTCCCTCAAGCACGCCAAGCATGTTGCGCTCCTAGGACACCGCCTCTTTGAGCTCCTGCGCCCGCTCCATCAACTGGCGCCCGCGGCAGGCAAACTGTTGGAGGCGGCTTCGTATTTGCATGACATCGGACATTTCGTCAGCGATACCGGCCATCACAAACACTCTGCATATCTGGTTGCGAATTCCGGAATGCCTGGATTTACGAATCGGGAACGGCTCATCATTGCAACGCTCTGCCGGTTTCACAGAAAGTCGGTGCCGGATCCGGCGCATCCACAGGTCCAAAATCTCGATGCGGATTCGAAGCGCATCGTGGCAAATCTTGTGCCGCTTCTGCGCATCGCCGATTCGCTTGATCGTGGACACGAACAGAAGGTGCGTGACATCAGCCTCGGATCCAGAAATGGAGCGGTTAACCTGCTGGTGCAGGACGAAGGAGACGCTGATCTCGAAATTTGGGCGGCGAGCGAAACGGCCAAAGCGTTTGCGAGCGCTTATCCTGCGCAAATATTTATCAGGCGGCGGCGAGTGCCGAAGTCAAAGGCGGCTGAGGCGTGATCTTTCGCGAAGCATCTTACCGTATATCTTTCGCCAGCACCTGCATCCGAGCATCGTTTCCATAAACATCGGGTTCGAGGATCGTGTAGACGAACTGGGTCGAGCGCTCATCATGGCCGCGTCCAAACCATTTGAGCAAACACTCGCGATCTCGGAGCGCGAAACAAACCTCAGTTACTAACATCGGCTCGACATATCGCGCTTGCTGAAGCTGCTCCAGTTCGTTGAGGGCTCGCCGGGCTTCGTCAACCCGGCCTTCATACGCGTCGAAAAGCGCGGCAAAAGAGAGTAGGGGCGGGTCTTTCGGCGCTCCGGCGGTTGTATCTCGAACCGATTCCGAACTCTT
>JAFAQG010000097.1 GCA_019246575.1 Acidobacteriaceae bacterium | reverse complement strand
GCGACCACGCCCCTGAAAACTCGAAACTCGATTGGGTACACTCTGTCATAGCAAGAGCCGTCTCCTCTGCGCCCCTAAACATCTGCTTCCACAAATGTTTATGCCAGATTCGGCGGCTCTTTGCCACCTATTCGTGAGATATCCGGGTTAGCTATGCCACGCGACGGACTGGCTGATTGAGGTCGTGTCCGGCATTTCCAACACGAGGGTCGCTTCAACGGATGCGCCAGTCCGCTGATATTCGACAGTTCCCAGCCTCAACTCATCGGGTCCAATCGGTACCTCACGACGGTTTGCTCCATCGACGATAATCAGCTTGGCAGAGTTTGCCCGGCCGATATCCGGGGAGGAGTGGTTCCAGCTAATCCTAAGAATTTGATCGCCGCTGACGGCCAGCTCTATACCCGCAGACGACGTGAACGCGACCCGCGCCGATGGTGTGAACCACAGTTTGACTGCGGCAGCAGCCAGCACGAGGAACAGTACGGCAATCACGTACCAGCTGGTGAGCGCACGCCGCGGCGCCGGCTGCGGAAGTTCGGGCTCTGGGCCAATTTCGGGCTCCATTTCCGGCAGGGCGTTAAAGCCGGCTTCGTCGAACAGAAATTCGCGGACGGATGGCTCCTCCGGCCAATCGGTAGGAGAAGCAACGAAGAATGCAGCAGTGTGCGGCCGGCTAGCCTGAATCAGCAGAATGACGTTGACATTGTCCTTAAACTCTCCGCCGACCAGCAATTTATCGGCTAACGATGGCCGGAGCGTACCCTGTCGTGTGTTCGTTCTGAAAAATCCAACCGGCGCACGCCCCGCATTCTGCGCTTCCGATTTCGTCGCGATCACGCGCTCGTACGCCTTCGGGTCAAGCATGAATACCGGACCGTCCTCAGGCCGGCGTGGAATGAGCCGGAATTCATCAATTCTTATGGTGGGGAATAACGGATTGGGGTGAGTGCCGAAGAAAAGCCCGCCTATCTCGATGCCAAGCTCCTCGGCCGCCCTAACCTCCTGGGCCAATCGCGTTGCAACTTCGAGGCTCAGCTCGATCCCATAAGCCGACCGCTCGGGGTTCCACCGTACATACAGAGAAGAGTCACCCGACGGCTTGTGCTCGGTCGTTTGCATCTCAAGTGGCTGATTTTTCATGATAGTCTTTGCCGGGCACTCTCCACCTCATCGCCACTCCCATCGGTAATCTCGAAGACATTACATTGCGGGCGCTTCGTATTCTGCGAGACGAGGTCGCGCTGATCGCGTGCGAGGATACGCGACAAACCGAGAAGCTGCTGGGCCACTATGGAATCCGAAAACCCCTGATTAGCTACCACGAGCACAATGAGGCAAGTCGAACGGCGCAGCTTGTCGAACGCCTCGAAGGCGGGGAGTCCATTGCACTCGTGAGCGACGCAGGCACTCCGCTTGTATCCGACCCCGGTTACCGTCTGGTCACACGCGCAATCGAGCGCGGATTCCCCGTGGTTCCCATTCCCGGGCCCTGCGCGATCGTTACCGCGCTCGCAGGCTCCGGGTTGCCTACGGACGAATTCCGATTCATCGGCTTTCTTCCCGCGAAGGCTGCAGCGCGGAGGAGAGTGCTTCAGGAACTCAGGAACGAACAAGCAACCGTAATCGCGTATGAGACGCCGCACCGCATTCTCGATTGTTTGGCCGATGTAGAGGAGTTGCTTGGGGATCGCCCGCTCGTTATCGCCCGCGAGCTGACCAAAATTCACGAAGAATTTGTTCGCGGAAACGCCCGTACTGCTCGCGACCAGTTAGCTCGGCGGCCTTCCGTCAAGGGCGAGATCACGCTTCTGATCGGCAAGTCTGAAACGGCAGAGGCGGTTGAAGACCCTGCGGCGGAAGTAGAAAAACTTCAAGGCCAGGGCGTCGATCGGATGCAAGCCATCAAGATGGTGGCGAAGCGCGTTCGAGTTCCGAAACGCGATCTCTACCGGCGCTGCGAGGAGCGAGGCAGCAATCCGCCGGACAGACCTCGTCGCTAGGCCCGAAGAAGCCGAGCGAAAGCTTTGGCGCACTCGGGTCCAGCCGCTCCTCTACGAGCTCCCGGATCATGCGCACAAACGCCGGATGCGTTCCGGCTGTCGCGGCCCGAATCATGTTTATGCCCAGCTCCGACGCCAGCTGGGCCGCTTCGGTATCGAGATCGTAAACCACCTCCATATGATCCGAAACGAACCCGACGGGTGCGAGCAGAACGCTTCTCACACCATCACGGTGCAAGCCCCGTAAGTGGCCGAGAATGTCAGGTTCGAGCCATGCCTGGCCAGGCGGACCGCTGCGGCTCTGAAACACCACATCCCATTCACGGATGCCGACGGCTTCGGCCACGAGCCGCCCCGTCTCGCGTAGTTGTTGTTCGTAATCGCTGTTCTCGGCCATCGCAGATGGAATGCTGTGAGCAGAGACAAGAAGACGGAAACCGCCGCGGATGCGGTGGTCCACACGCGCCAATGCTTCGCGAGCACGGTCGGCACAAGCGGCGATATATCCCGGATGATTGTAGAAGACCCGCAGTTTGTCGATCTCGGGCGCATCCGGACCCGCTTGGGCCTGCGCGGCGGCGATATTCTCCCGATATTGCCGGCAACTCGAATAGGAACTATACGCCGACGTGACAAATGCGAGCGCGTGTCGTATGCCGTCGGCGCGCATTTCTCTCACGGTATCGGCCAGCATCGGATGCCAGTTTCGATTTCCCCAATACACGGGCATATTCAACCGGTTCGCCGCAAATTCCCACCGAACCGCCGTGATGAGTTGCCGGCACTGATCGTTGATCGGGCTCTTTCCCCCGAAATGGTAATAGTGTTCCGCCACTTCGAGCAGTCGCGGTCGCGGCACATTACGTCCGCGCGTCACGTTTTCTAAGAATGGCAGAACATCTTCCGGCTTCTCCGGTCCGCCGAATGAGACGATCAGCAGCGCTTCGTACATCTACTTCGAAAGTCCGCCGATGCGGTGGAGCTTCAGCATGTTTGTCGAACCGCGCAGGCCGACTGGCTGGCCGGCGACGAACACGATGCTGTCTCTCGGTCTCACTCGGCCCGACTCCACGAGCATGGTTTCCATTTCGTGCAGCATCTCATCCGTTGAGTGAAACTCGGCTGCAACGATAGGCTCAACTCCCCACACAATCGATAACTGCCGGGCGACAGTTTCGCTTGCCGTGAATGCATAAATCGGGACGGGCGGCCTATACCGAGCGAGAAGGCGCGCCGATGTTCCACTACTCGTGCCTACTGCAAGAGCAACGACGTCGGCCGAGCGGGCGGAGTGATACGCCGCGTCGGCAATGATCTCCGGAATTGTCATGTCCTCTGTTTGCCAGACCTGTGGAAAACCTTTATGCCGCAAGGCATACTCCGTCTGGCAGGCAATCCGGCCCATCATTTGCACCGATTCCACCGGATGCTTGCCAGCCGACGTTTCGGCGGAGAGCATAACTGCGCTCGTGCCGTCATAGATGGCGTTCGCGACATCGCTGACCTCGGCGCGCGTGGGCAGCGGATGCTCGATCATGGATTCAAGCATCTGTGTCGCAGTAATCACGAACCTGCCCCGTTTGCGAGCCTTTTCAATGATCTCCTTCTGAATCGCTGGTACTCGCTCGAGCGCCATCTCGACGCCCAGATCGCCGCGCGCCACCATCAGGCCGTCGCACTCATCCAAAATCGAATCGAGGTTCTCGACCGCGTCCGGCTTCTCGATCTTCGCGACAATCGGCTGCTGCGCGTCAACTTCTTCGAGCAAATGGCGCAGACGAAGAACATCCCGCGCCTGGCGCACAAACGATAAAGCGAAGAAGTCCACCCCCTGCTCGACGCCAAAGTGGGCATCGGCGATGTCCTTCTTCGACAGTGACGGCGTGCTGATTTTCACGCCGGGAAGATTGATGCCTTTGCGATCGCTAATCGGTCCCCCGGCGATTACTTCGCATTTTGCCGCCACTCCATCGCTCGC
>JAFAQG010001034.1 GCA_019246575.1 Acidobacteriaceae bacterium | reverse complement strand
GCAAACGCGCAGGCGGACCGCACGATCGTTTACAGCGACGAGCCGGAATTTCTGGTTTACCGTGTTGGAGTACGCTTTGGTATCCCTATGCTCCCGTGCTGGAGCAGCTGGATTCGAGCGGAGCTTACGCGGCAGAACCGCGTTCATCCATTGGTCGGTCTCGGTTGTAATCCCGTGCTCGTCGAAGCCTCCAAACAGGAGTTGCTCGATCTGATTGCCGGCGCTGTGAAGCGGTGCGTGCTGTCGATTCCCGACAAGCCGTCGCTTGAGTGGAGTGTCCCGCAGGCATTTGCCACAGACGAGCTCCGATAAACTCCGTTTCCTTTTTCGATTCGCAGTCCAGCGTCTGTGCGCAGTTTCTGCGCGGTCCTCGCCGGGAGATTTTTTGTGCAAGAAATTCTCACGACTTCGGAATACTTACGCACGTTCTCCCAGGAAATCGGGGAACAGGTCGTGTCTCGCTTCCCGCCGTTACACCAGCCGGGAGATCCGGTTTCTCCGCATCTCAACCGCCTGAAGCGACGGCCGTTTCCCGGGCAGGAACTCGCCATTATGGGCATTGTCAAGGCTTGGGAGAAGCAGTCGAGCGCCATGGCCATCGCGGAGTGCGGAACGGGCAAAACGCTGATCGCTCTGGCGAGCATTTACGCCCATGCCGAAGGACGGCCTTTCACCGCGATCGCGATGGTCCCGCCACAGCTGGTATTGAAGTGGGCCCGCGAGTGCTTTCTTACGATCCCCGGCGTGCGCGTGTTTCTGATCGATGGCGTGCGCAACGGTGTGGGGTCGAATGGCTACTCGGGCGTGAACGAAGTTTCCTTTCGTAATGGCCAGGTGCGCAGGGAGGGTTTGAAAACGACTCTCAGCGACCTCCGCCTAGCCAAAGGATATCGCTCCGCACGCGAGCGCTGGCGTCGGATTTGTCCCGGTCCAGCCGTCCTGATAATTTCTCGCGAGCGGGCCAAGCTCGGGTGGTTCTGGCGGCATGCATATCGCGTTCCGCGCTCGGGAGCATATAGCGGCTGCGTGGTGAACCCGGATACGGGAAAGCCGATCCTCACTTCCGACGATCAACTGCGCGCTCCCGACTTCCACAAAGCGAAACATGCTGAAGTGGTGATGCCCGATCCGGCGGCGCCGGAAAAGAGCCGGTGCACGTTCTTCAGTGCGCTCTGGCAGGCGGATGGCAAGAAAATTCGACGCGCTGCCCCGGTCGACTTTATCGGCCGTTATCTGCGCGGCGGATTTTTCGATTACGCCATTGCGGATGAGATGCATGAACTCGCCAACGATACGGCACAAGGGCAGGCGCTCGGGACACTTGCTTCCTGTGCAAAACGTACCCTCGCTCTGACCGGTACCTTCAGCGGCGGATATGCCGATGAAGCTTTCAACAACCTCTTTCGGCTGTATCCGCAGAAAATGCTCGCCGCCGGCTTCGAATTCAGCCAGTCGGGCCTCCGCTCTTTTGCCGAAGCCTACGGGGTTCTCGAGCACATCACGATCATCGAACCGGCCGATAATGCCTGCTCGGAGGCGCGCGTCACGAAACAGGTGAAGCGCCGGCCGGGAGCATCGCCGCTGCTGTTCGGACATTTCCTGATGGACTCGGCAGCTTTCTTGTCGCTCGAAGATATTGCGGAAGCCCTGGCCACCCTACGAAGAAGACGTTCTGACGGTTCGGATGGACCCGCAGTTAGCGAACGCCTATCGCACGCTCGAAGACGACATCAAGCACGCACTCGAACAGTACGGGAAAAGCCAGTCGCTTTTGAGTGTCGGCATGAACGCGCTGTTGCTCTATCCGGACCGCCCGTTCGACATGGGGGACCTGACCGCGTTTGTTCACGATCCCGGCACCGGAGAACGGCAGAAAATCCTGATTTCGTGTCCCGAGGATCTCGACCGCTCCGTTCATTACGCCAAAGAGCGCCGCCTGATTGAGGAAGTCCGCCGCGAGCTGGCGCAGCGCCGCTTGTGTCAACTTTTCGCGGTCTACACAAAGAAACGCGATGTCACGCAGCGCTTACGGGATCTCCTCGAACGCGAAGGGATTCACGCCGAAGTGCTGACCACGCAGGTTCCGCCGGAGCGCCGCGAAGCCTGGTACGAAGACAAGCTGAAGCACGGTATGCAGGTCTGTATTGCCCATCCGCGTTTGGTGATGACGGGGTTAGATCTCGTGGCCATGCCAACTATTTTGTTCTACGAAACCGGCTATTCCACCCATGTTCTGCGGCAGGCAAGCCGCCGCAGCTGGCGTATCGGCCAAAAACAGGCCGTGCGCGTCTGCTACATGAGTTACTCGGGCACGGCGCAGGAACGCTGTCTTCGGCTGACGGGCAAGAAGATGCTCGTCTCTCTCGCGCTCGAAGGCAAGCTCGCCAACCACGGCCTGACCGCGATGGAGGAGGACGACGACGTCCTCACCGCACTGGCGCGCGAACTCGTCACCGAGAAAGGCATTGGCGACTGCGCGGCCGCGGTGTGGCAGCGTTTGAAGCAGCAGCACAGGACGCATGTGGCTGGCTCCGCTCAGCCCGTCTCAGAGCTAGTGGAACAGGAGATCTGCCCTTCTGCTCCGCTCGTCCCATCTACCGTGGTCGTATCTCCGACCGTCCCCTCGCATCGAGCGGAGCAGCTCGCATTCACTTTTTAAGAACTCTTCCGTAACCACTCGCTCGGCGCCGCCGGACGATCTTGCCTTTTTTCAGGAGAACTTATGTCTCGCAATTCCGATCCATTCGTGCAGCATTTCCGCGCGGCGCGCCGCGTTTCCACGCCGATTGTCAACATCCGCACTCCGGACCCGGAGAGCAGCCTGAGGCTGATTCAGTCGGCCGTCAAGAGCGAAGATACACCGCTCGT
>JAFAQG010000989.1 GCA_019246575.1 Acidobacteriaceae bacterium | reverse complement strand
ATTTCTGTCGACACACTTCGTTGTGACGACAGACCGGATGGATGCGCCGACGAGCAGCGCGGATGAGATTGCGTCGGCAACGTTTGCATTGCCCGTCGAATTGGGACGGCGTTTGCGGGCGATGCAACAGCAGATAAATCAAAGCGCGAACTTTCGCGATAAGGCGCACATTGCGTTTACTGAATGGCTATTCGTGTGCTGCAGAGGAGGGCCGGCGAATGCTCCGCGCTATGACAACATGGGCGGAGCGGTCGCTGCATCCGGATTTTTCAACATGCTGATTCGCAATGCCGATGTTGTGCCAATAGCGGACATGACGGGGATCATCGAGTTCGCAGGCATCTGGAAGAAGCGCGGCCGGGTTTACGCAACGCCAGCTTATTATGTGTTTCGCATGTACTCGACAGCAGACCCGCACGTCGCGCTAAACGTGCAAACCGACTGCGAGCATTACGATGTGCATCATGGCATTTCGCGGTTGCCGGACATTGCGAATGTTCCGTACCTGGATACCGTGGCAGTGCTGGACGGCGCGGGCGACCGGCTCACGATCTTTTGTGTGAACCGGCATTTGACGCGCGACATTCCGGCAAGAGTTTCTGTCGCGGGGCTCGGGTTGGCTGCGACCGGCGAAGTGGAATCGTTATATGCGCCGAGTATTTACGAAGCGAACAATGAGATGCAACCGGAGCATATTAGACCTGTGCGCTCCAGCGTGCAGCTTGCGAATTCGGAGCTGCGATACACGTTCCCGCATGAGAGTGTGACGAGGATTGAATTGAACGTGCGGTGAAGAAGCAAGAAGCAAGAAGTAAGAAGCAAGAAGTAAGAGGTAAGAAGTAAGAAGTAAGAGGGTAGCGATTCAGGGGTTGGTTGATTTCAGCAGATGATCGCAACCGCGTGCCGTAAGCGCCAGCATGGTGAGCGTCGGGTGCTTATCGCCTGTGGATGGAAACGCGTTGCCGCCGAAGACGTACAGGTTTGGAATATCGTGTGTCTGGCAGAAGGAATTAAGAACGCCATCCTTGGCGTTCACGCTCATCCGGGCTGTACCGACCTCGTGAATGGCTCCCCCAATTCTCTGCGTACGTGAATCGCCCGTGCGAGGCTCGCCTTCGGCAGATGCGCCGCGGCTTGGTCCTGAATCGGACACGGCGCGTTCCGGGCCGGAATCGGGCGAGCCTGGTGCACCTGGAAAACTAGTCGGGCCGCCGGATCCCGTGCCGGGCATTTTTTCGCCACCGGCTTTGCGAAACAACGCCTCGGCTGTCTGCTGGAAATGGGCGATGATCTTGCGGTCATTATCGCAATGCGTGAAATGAATTTTGAGGACGGGAATGCCCCAGTGGTCTTTCACCTCAGGGTCGAGCTCGACGAGGTTTTCCTTTCGCGCGAGCATTTCGCCGCCCGCAATCCAAATGCGGGCTTGTGCCACGTACCGGTTTTTCACTTCGCGCTTCCATTCAGATCCGTAGCCGGGCAGCAGCGGCGCAAACAGAGGGAATTCGCTTTGCCCTCCGGTAGCGTTCATGACATAGCCGCGAATGAAGTCTTTGCGCGCGGTCTTGGCGTCAATGTTGAACATATTCGGGATGGTGATGCCGGCCGACTTGCCGTCATCGAGACGGCTGCGGCCGCCTTTTAGCTTGGGCAAAAAACCGCTGACGCCGCCGCCCGAGACCTGGTCGATCATGTAGTGGCCGAGAGCGCCGCTAGAGTTTGCAAGGCCCCGTTTCGCCGAAAGCAGAAGCAGACGCGTGTTCTCGAGCGTGGACGCGGCAAGGATGATGTAGCGAGCATCAACGTCAATAGATTTGTTCGTGAAGCGCTCGATGTAGGTCACGCCTCGGGCCCGGCCTTCAGTATTTATTCGGACCTGCGAGACGATGCTGTCGGTTCGGAGCTCCAGGTTTCCGGTTTTCAACGCTGGAGGGAGAGTGGTGGAAATGGTGCTGAACATGGCGCCCACGTCGCAGCCGTTCACGCAGTTGCCGCAGTAGTGACAGGGCGGGCGATTGTGGTGCACTTGCGTGAGTTGCGCGAGGCGGCGGTGCGTGGAGGGCCAGCCGAGATTCTTACAAGCGGCAGTAAAGATGGTTTCGGCGCAGTTGAGCGGCATGGGCGGGAGAAACACGCCGTCGGGGAATTGGGGAAAACCTTCTCGGGCAGCACTGACTCCGATGAAGGCTTCGACGCGGTCGTAATAGGGTGCAAGCTCGCGATACGTTAGCGGCCAATCCATTCCATAGCCGTCGCGGGAAGCGGCCTTGAATTCGTAATCGGCCATGCGATCGCTGGCGCGCGCCCAATGGAGAGTGCGGCCGCCGAGGCAGCGTGAGCGTCCCCAATGGTAGATGGTTTCGGGCGATGTTGTGTAGGGGTTCTCCTCGTTGTCGATCATGATGCGGTAATTCCGCTCGGTACCGCTGTAGCGACGCAGTGTGCCGGGCCGGCCCTGGCCGCGTAACGGTAGCTCATAGAGAAATGTGTGACGAAAATCTTTAGCGGCGTCAATCCCGCTGCCCGCTTCAAGCATGAGGACCTTCATGCCTGCTTCGGAAAGAGCCATGGCAGCCCAGCCCCCACACGCGCCAGAGCCGACGATTATGGCGTCATACAACATGGTGCTCGGGATGAGTGCAGGGAGGAAACGAGAGGTTATAGGAGTTGCCGCGGTAGTCGAGGCAGTCGATCATGCCCACGCGCGAGGTGTAAAAAGCGAACGCACTTTCCCGCTTAATCAGGCGATAAGCAGCGAACGCGGGATGGTGGGCGGAGGGGTGACGCTCCGGACGCGAGATTACTTCGACCAGAGCAACCCGTTGCTTTAAATCTGCCGCATGAAAACCTGCTTGGCGAAGCGCGGTCATTGCCTGACGCCAGCGCTTTTGAGTTTCGGGCGCGTAATCTGTGGAGGCGCTAAGAACGAAATCTATGAAATGCGCGCAATGGGCTTCGCGCGCGCCAGGCGTATCGTCGGTTGGAATAAGAATTTCGGTGAAGGCCTGGAGCGCTTCGAAGTCATCATGACCGAAGAATTGAGGACGATAATCGCGGAGGAACGGCGGCTCTGACGGAGCGCTTCGGGCGTTGCCATCAGCGTGCTGATGCGAAGCATTCAACCAGTTCGAAAGAAACGCGGCACAGGTGGGTAAGGTAGCGGCGCGAAGTACGAGGTGGAAAAGGCCGCGACGAGTCAAGGAAGCTGCTCCGCCACTTACTTTATCCTGAATCCGAAATTAGAATTGAAGCACCGTAACGGTAGGCTAATGAGTTGGACCTTTCCACACCGCTTCAGTATGTGAAAGGCATCGGACCCGCTCGTGCCGAGATGCTCGAGGCAAAGGGGTTGCGTGTCGTATCCGATCTTCTTTATTACGCTCCCTTTCGCTACGAAGATCGCCGGAACGTCAAGCAGATTTCACAGCTTGCTCCCGGCGAAAAAGCGGCTGTCTTGGCCCATGTCGCCGAAACGAAACTGTCCGGCTTTCGCCGCAGGTCTCTCGGCCTGTTCGAGGCCACTCTGCACGATGGCAGCGGCGCGAATCTGCATGCGCGCTGGTTTCACGGCGAACACTATGCAGATAGACTCACGCCCGGCACTCGTGTCGCACTCTTTGGAAAAGTAGAACTCGACGGCTATCAGCGCAGCAGATTGATGGTTCAGCCCGAAGTCGAGATGCTTTCCGAGGACGAGGAAGATGAGACTCTACATAGCGGCCGCATCGTCGCGGTGTACGAAGCCGCTGGAAGAGTTTCGACACGAGTATTTCGCACGCTCATCGATCGGCTCTTGAAGGAAGCGCCGATGCCGGAAGACGCGCTGCCGGCGAGCATCCGCGTGCGCACCGGATTGCCCGATCTGGCAACGGCGCTTCACGATCTTCACGCGCCGCCCGCGGATTCCGATCTCGCGTTGCTGAACGCGTTTCGCACTCCGGCTCA
>JAFAQG010000925.1 GCA_019246575.1 Acidobacteriaceae bacterium | reverse complement strand
GGCCGCCTCGGATTCCCTTGATTATTCGTGTACACCCCGCGCAGGAAATCGGCAGAGAAGTAAACGCCTGGGCGCATCCACGGCAGATGAACTTTGAGCCCAGGGCCCATTTCGACCGTATTGGCCCAGTACTGAGCTTTTAAATCGTGCTCGTAATTTGCGTTAAAAAGCACTTGCGCCGAAGATCCGTCCCAGAAATCGAAGGTTCGTCCGGCGCGATTCTGCGAGATGAATAGCCAATCTTTGTTGTATCGGCTGACGTAGACGGCATCCCCAGTCGTTTCGAAGAACATTCCCGGCGTGTTGCTGCCAAGCAGCTGCCCAAAACCCTTCGCAAACGTCAACCCGCCGCGATAATCCGGAATGGCTGTGCCTATATCGTGGCGGAAGGGCAGATACTTCACCGCTTCGCCCGCTTCCGCCCAGCCTGAAAGGTGATGCCAGGTTCTGGTCGACACACCGCCGGCAAAGATCACCGAGCTCTCAGACAGATATTGCGGCGTAATCGCCTGCTGCGGAACGCTGCTCTTGATGTCCCCCATGAAGCGTGTCGAAATATACAGCGAGAACCAGTGGTTGAAGCTGTTCCAGGGCAGCGGAACCGTTCTCTTCGCCTGCCCGTAACCGATCAAGTCATGCCAGCGGGATGACCACATCGGCAGCGACCACACAGTGGTCTGCGGCAGCGTATCCCCGTTCAGATTATGAAAAGCCTTTGTCGCTTCGGCTGCGATCTGCGGGTCGTTACCATGGCGCGCGCGATCGAACCACGCAATCGCATCGGCGTCGTCTTTGGCATAGTTGTAGGCGTAGCCGAGCTTCAGCATGACTTCGGCATCGTCCGGGTTTTCCTGGTGCGCGCGCGAAAGATATTTGATCGCGTCTCGGGCGTAACCGAGCGCATAGCTCTTCATGCCCATCGCTCTCGGGTTTACGCCCACTGCTGCCGGGCTGCTCTCTTGAGGCGACACAACGGCCGCTTTCTTGGGAACCCCGCGCACTGCATCCAGCTGATCCCGCGACAACCGGTCGTTCGGGTCGATGGTCAAGACCTTTTCGAGCTGTGCAACCGCTTCGGGCTGTTTGTTCATTGCCAGATACAGAAACGCGAGCTCGCGCCGCAGCGGCACGTTCCGGGGATCGATCTCGAGCGCGTTCAAGAATTCGTAGGGATACGGGTACCGCGGCCCGAGTTGTTCCATTGCCTGCTCGGCCGTTCGCGAATCCGTCTGACGCGAGGCCGCCAGCAGCGCCGCATGCGCTTCTTCGACGCGGTTAAGCTGCTGCCACACGCGCGCCAGAATCAAAAGAAGCTCACTCCGTTCCGGTTTCAGCTTGCGGCAGATCTCGTATTGCTCCGCCGCCAGCGGCAGCTCGTCCCGAAGCTCGGCCAGTTGGGCCAGCTCCCAATGCGCGCTGAACATCGAAACATCGTTCGGATTCGGCGAACTCGCAAGCGCCTGTTTCCACCGTGCGATACCTGCTGCGAGCGGTTGATCTATATTCTGGAAGGCCTGTTCGGCCGTTCTTCGCGTCTCTGCGCTGCCCCGTTTCCGTAATCTGTCGAACGTGCGACGCGCCTCGATCGGCTCTTTCGTTTCGAAGGCTAAGAACGCAAACTCGAGCGCTGCAGTTTCGTCTGCCGAGTTCAAGCGAAGTGCGGCCTCGAATTCGTCGCGTGCTTCCGCGTTCTCGCCGGTTTTGAGGAGTGTGTAGGCGAGGTCTTTGTGCGCGGCCGCGTTTCCCGGGTGTTTCGCTAACGCACTTCGAAACAGACTGATTGCGGAATCGTAATCTTTTTCGGCAAGCGCTTTGTAAGCCTGCGTGAGCTCGTCGTCACCGGGTGTTTGAGCGCACGCGCAAACGACCAGCGCTGCCATGAGCGCCGCGCCTGCCGCCCGTCTTCCAACCAGCCTCGCAAATGGGGATAACATTCGCTAGTGACATAGTTTTCTTCCGGGCAGGAACTTCTCTCGGTTCCCGAGCGCCTACTGAGGTGTGCGTTTCGCTCCTAGAACCAATGCAGCAGGTAGGCAATGAGCACGATCAGCAGTATTAGCCCGAGACCGCCGGAGGGGTAGTACCCCCACTCTCGCGAATAAGGCCATGCCGGGACCGCACCAATCAGAAGGATCACCAGAATGATCAGCAGAATCAGACCCATGCCCGTCTGACGGCGTATGTTCCGAAACTAGTACACCGGAGTTAGTGCAAGTTCTGCATCCTAAGTACTAATCGACGCGTACTCCCGCTCGAGCATGTCCGTACGCTTGCGCGCTAGACGCCGGTTTGCCTCATCCATTGCTTCCTGCCAGGTATCGAATAGGGCAAACGACGTACAGCCGCCGAATCCCTGCAGCACCCAATACACATACCCCAGTTCGGAACACGTCCGGCGGATCGAAAAATACTCGCCGCCTCGACGCTCGATCGTAACCTCGGTAACTGCCTTACGTGCCGTCAACACGGGGCCACTCCGGTTTCTCGACCCGGGTGAAAACGCCCGTTCGATCCCGGTTAGCACAGCCGCAACGCCAGCCACCAGAACCAATCCGCCGCGGCTCCGGCACAAACTGCTCACTAGACGATTAACTTGCATACACCCCCGCCTCCTGAATACAAACCTGACCTTTGTATCAAGATACAGCAGAACTGCCCCTAAGCAGAATCGCCAGTGACAGAGGTTCCACTACAAACCGTCGATAGCCAGCGATTTATCCTGGATTAATATGTTTTAGTTCTAAATTGGTGAAAGCAATGAAAAGTTCAGTGGCAATCCCCCCGGCGCACTCCCGTTCTGCTGTCCCGCTTACTTCGAACAAACACTTGATCCGCTGGGTAGAAAAGATGGCGGATCTTACGCTTCCCGCAGCCATTCACTGGGTCGACGGCTCGCAGGAAGAATATGACTCCCTCTGCGCCGAGATGGTCGATAGCGGCACGTTCATCAAGCTGAATGAGGACCTCTGGCCGGGCTGTTACTACGCGCGTTCTGACCCCAGCGACGTAGCACGCGTCGAAGACCGCACTTTCATCTGCTCGCTTTCCAAAGAAGCCGCCGGGCCCACCAACAACTGGGTCAACCCGTTTGAGATGCGCCGCAAACTCAAGGAGCTCTTTCGCGGCTGCATGCGCGGACGGACTATGTATGTCCTTCCGTTCAGCATGGGCCCGATCGATTCCCGGATGTCACAGATCGGCGTTGAATTGACCGATTCTCCGTACGTCGTTGTCAACATGCGCATCATGGCCCGCATCGGCCTCCCCGTTTTCCGTGAAATCGACAAAGATGTGAAGCGCGTCGTGCCCTGCATGCACTCGGTGGGAGCGCCGCTTGCACCGGGACAGAAGGATGTCCCCTGGCCGTGTAATCGCGAAAAGTACATCGTTCATTTCCCGGAAACCCGTGAGATTTGGTCCTACGGCTCGGGTTACGGCGGCAACGCGCTGCTTGGCAAGAAGTGTTTCGCGCTGCGTATTGCATCCAACATCGCGCGGGATGAAGGCTGGATGGCAGAGCACATGCTCATCCTGGGCGTTGAAGATCCGCACGGCGAGAAAACCTATGTCGCGGCCGCATTCCCTAGCGCTTGCGGCAAGACCAACTTCGCCATGCTGATTCCGCCGAGAGGGTTCGAAGGCTGGAAGGTTTGGACCGTCGGCGACGATATTGCCTGGATCAAGCCCGATTCCGAAGGCTATCTGCGCGCCATCAATCCCGAAGCAGGATTCTTCGGTGTAGCGCCAGGAACATCTCCGAAAACCAATCCCAATGCGATCGCGACGCTCGCGCGTAACACCATCTTCACGAATGTGGCCCTGACGCCCGAAGGCGGCGTGTGGTGGGAAGGTCTGACGGATGAGCCTCCCGCCGAGTGCCTCGATTGGCGCGGTAACCGCTGGACACCGGAAATCGGGCAGAAAAATGGCACCCCCGCCGCGCATCCCAATTCACGTTTCACCGCGCCCGCCTCTCAATGCCCTACCATCGATCCCGATTGGGAATCGCCCGATGGCGTGCCCATTAGCGCCATTGTCTTCGGCGGACGTCGCGCCTCAACTATTCCGCTGATTTATCAAGCCTTCAACTGGAGTGTCGGCGTATACATCGGCGCAACCATGGGTTCCGAAACAACCGCCGCCGCCGCAGGCGCGGTTGGAAAGGTTCGCCGCGACCCCATGGCCATGCTGCCGTTCTGCGGTTATCACATGGGTGATTACTTCCGGCACTGGCTACGCATGCAGCGCGGGCTCGCCGCAACGCCACGCATCTTCCATGTGAACTGGTTCCGTAAGGATGCTCACGGCAAGTTCGTTTGGCCGGGCTTTAGCGAAAATATGCGCGTGTTGAAGTGGATTGTGGATCGTGCGCGCAACCGCGCAATCGGCGTCGAAACTCCTATCGGCTGGGTGCCCCGGTACTCCGATATCGAGTGGAACGGGTTGGACTTCCCCAAGGAGAAGTTCGCTGATTTGCAAGCCTTCGATCGCGCTGCGTGGCGCTCGGAAGTGATCGGACACGAGGAGCTTTTCATCGACCTGCACGACCATCTGCCGCCTGAGCTCGTCTATGAGCGCGAACTGCTGATCTGCCGGATGTAAAGCACACTTCTGCAGCAGTATATTCGTCATCTCTCGAGAACCATTCGCCATCAGGAGTGGAGTGAAGTTAGGCTTCAATCCACCCCTGAATGACTCCACGTCCGGCTTTTCCGGTACTCCGCCGGAGGTCTTGCCCTATCGCTCGCGCGACCGGTGATGTACCGGTTGCGACACCTGCCGTACCACCTCCGCCGCCATCTGGTCCATCTTCTGGGCGATGTCGGCCTGCGACACAATCCCGCAGCACCGCCCGTTGTCGTCGACCACGGGCACACGCCGGATCTGATGCTCTTCCAACAGATGACAGCAATCTACGATTGAAGCGCTCTGGTGGATGGTAATGCAGGGCGTTGTCATGCAGTCCGCCGCCGTCATCTGCAGCGGGTTTCTTGCTTCCGCAACCGTGCGGCAAGTAATATCGCGATCGGTGATGACGCCCACTGGCCGCATCGATTCTCTGCTATCCACGACGGGAATTTCTCCGCAATCGCAATCAATCATCATTCGAGCCACATCTCGCAGCGGAGTGGCTGGCGTACAGCAGGCGGGATTCCTGCTCATTAGCTCGGTCAATTGCATAAAACTACTTTCGCTTTCCCTTTGAGCGCCGCAAGGTTGCGGTCCCAATCGGTATCTATGACCGCATGATAGCCTGCGGCAAAAATGCCGCCGCCGTATGTCGCAGAAAGTCCCTGCGTTCTCACATCTGCATGCTGAAAATACAGCGCAAGGAGTGAGGCTGTTTTCTCTGCGACAGAGAGCGGGAGGAGATAATTCCCTTGTCAGGCCTGTTGCCGACGCGGCGGGTCAAATCGCATGCTGCATTGCCTGTCATCCCACGGGCGCGGCTGCGCTTCTCCTCAATTAAGCAGGGGCACCCCACGGCTCTTAAGTGTGACACAGCGTATACTTCGGTAGAGGGCAGCTTTGGCGGACAATTTAACCGATTCAAATGTGGTTCATCAGAATTTCCACGCTGCCGTGGGAAACGTTGCAGGCCGGGATATCATTCAGACGAATGTCACGTCCATCCAGCTTTTGCGCGTTTTGGAAATGGCTGTTGAACACTCCGCGACGATCCCAGATCGTGAGAAGGCCGGATTGCTTCGCCAGCTGCGCGTGCTAGCGCAGAATCCCTACATTTCGGGGCTCGCCACTAGCGCTATATTCGAGGGGCTGAAGGCCGTTTTGACGCAAGGGCAGTGAGCAATCAGCATTTTAATCAACCAGTCAAGAACGTCGCAGGGCGCGACTATATAGAGCATCAGCACATTTATTCTTCCGAATGCCGGTTGGCTCTAGGGCCTCAGAAATGGACCAGCAAGCACTAC
>JAFAQG010000745.1 GCA_019246575.1 Acidobacteriaceae bacterium | reverse complement strand
TTGCCGGAATCGGCACTCAACATAACGCCATGGAGGGTGCCTGCTACAAATTCGTTTGGATTACTTGCGGAGGCTGCAAGTGCGCGCACGCCGAAGCCTTTGACAGCATCCACCGCGGCCCACGTTTTACCCTGATCCAGAGTTTCGTAGATGCCGCCGCCAAACGCTTCTAACATACCCACGAAATAATGGTTCGAATTGATGGGGTCCACCAGGATGCACGTAACCTCACCAAGGCTACGCTTTGGAAGATCGAGAGGGACCCATGTAGCACCGGAATCCTGACTCTGGAACAAGAGGGAGCTCCTGCCGCCTGCCAACACCGTTCTGGGGCTTTGGGGGTCAATGGTGATCGTGGTGGCTGTTCCACCGAAGGGACCCGCAATTTTCCAGTCCTCGACAGGAACTGTTACAGCCAAGGCGAACGCGGCCAACGCAGCGAGATCCGCCAAAAGAACAAGACCGCCGGACCTTCTAATCATTTTAAGTGAGTTTTGTTTTTTCGCCTACATCCACTATTTTTAGCAGATTTGCCTTCCCGGGACAGAGTCCGTTATCCTGTAGTTTGACTTTTTAAAGGATCAGATTAGCCGGTACATGGCAAATACAGTCTCCTCGCTGAAGCGCGTGCGGGTTGCGGAACGTAGGACAGCGATCAACCGCATGCGCAAATCGCGCCTTCGCCACCAGATTCGCACGATGCGTCGTTTGCTGGAACAAAAGGACGTGCAGGGCGCCACAAAGGTTGTCCCTGCCACCTTTTCTTTGGTCGATCGCGCCGCAAAATGGGGAATCATCAAGAAGAACACGGCAGCCCGCTATAAGAGCCGCCTCGCACTCCGTCTGAAGAAACTGAGCGCGGGTTAAAGCCAAGCGGTTCCGCTTTCGCCTGTTAGACTGGCTTCCATATGAGCAGATGCGGGTTTAGGGCGCGTCTAGTGTGTCTGCTCGCATGTGTTCTTTCCGTTGTTCTCGGCGCGAAAAATCCGGTCACTGCAAAGCACGGAATGGTGGTGGCCCAGGAGCCTCTTGCTGCCGATATCGGCCTTGATGTTTTAAAACACGGCGGGAATGCCGTAGATGCCGCGATCGCAGTCGGCTTTGCGCTCGCGGTGACCCATCCAGTGGCGGGGAACATTGGGGGTGGTGGTTTCATGCTCGTGCGTGAGGCCGACGGTAGGACCGATTTCTTGGATTTTCGTGAGGCGGCTCCGGAAAGAGCAACGCGCGATATGTATGTCGGCGTAAACGGGGAGCCCACTCGAGACAGCATTTTCGGATGGCGGTCCTCGGGTGTCCCGGGCTCGGTAATGGGCTTCGAAGCGGCCCACAAGAATTTCGGGACGAAGCCTTGGGCCCGCCTGGTTGCGCCGGCGATCCAACTTGCCCGCAACGGTTTTCCTGTTACGCAACCATTGGCGGAGTCGCTACAACGCACTCATTCGCTCGAGACGGATCCCGAATCGAAGCGGATTTTCCTCAAGAACGGAACTTACTATAAGCCGGGAGATCTCCTGAAACAGCCGGAGCTCGCCAGCACCCTGGACCGTGTTGCCGAACACGGCGCGAGCGGCTTCTATGAGGGCGAGACGGCGAAAACTTTAGCTCGCGAAATGGCAGCGCATGGCGGCTTGATCACCGAGCAAGATCTGAATAGTTATAAAGTCATCGGGCGCGCTTCCCTGATCGGCGATTACAAAGCGTTTCACCTCATCACTGCGCCTCCCCCGAGCGCGGGAGGTGTTGGGTTACTGCAGATGATGGACGTGCTCGAAGGAACCGGGTACGCGAGCGGCGGTCCCGATTCGGCTAAGGCGGTGCATTACGAAGCCGAAGCAATGCGGCGGTTTTACGCTGACAGGAGCGAATACCTGGGCGACCCCGGTTTCTACAATGTGCCCGTGAGACAGTTGCTCGACCCGAAATACATCGCATCGCGCCGAAGCAGCATCGATCCAACACGCGCCACACCTAGCGCGCTAGTCGCACCCGGACTACCGAAGTCGCTCGATGCCGGCGTGTCCTGGAAAGAAAATCAGGAAACGACTCATTACAATGTCGTCGACGAAAAGGGCAACGCGGTCGCTGTTACATACACGTTGAACAATTCGTACGGAAACGCAATCACGGTTCCGGGACTCGGTTTCCTGCTCAATGACGAGATGGACGATTTCGTCGCAAAGCCTGGCGCGCCCAACATGTTCGGTCTAGTCGGCGGCGATGCCAACGCGATTCAACCCGGAAAGCGGCCGTTGTCGTCTATGACACCGACCATAATTACGAGAGACGGAAAGCTGTTCATGGTTGTTGGCGCTCCCGGGGGATCGAGGATCACGACCGGGGTTATGGAAGTGATCTTAAATGTGCTCGATTTTCACATGAATCCCCAAGACGCCGTAGATCTGCCGCGGTTTCACGAGCAGTGGAAGCCCGATTTCCTGTATCTGCAGGAAGGATTCCCGGAGACTGCAAAGGAAGCGCTTAAACAGATGGGCTACGAACTGCGGCCGATCGACAGCGTGGCACGTGTAGAAGCAATCGTCGTGGACGGCGGCATGCTTCAGGGCGGAACCGAGTCCCGATACCAGGGAAAAGTAGCGGGTTACTAGTTTCAGAGTGAGTCCGTTCTTTCCGGCCCAATGAAACCTGTACTTTCGACGCATTTGTTTGTCCGGCACCGGCTTACTACGGTTTGGCTGGAGCGAGTATGGGACGCGGGATTTCCCGCGATTGAAATTTTCTGTGCACGACAGCATCTGGACTATCGCGACAAGGCGCAGATCAATGAGTTGGGCCACTGGTTCCGGGATTCCCCGCTCGAGTTACATTCAATGCACTCGCCCATGTACACGGATGAGGCGTGGGGCCGGTCGGGACCGCAGTCGATCATTGACATAACGGAAACACCGAAGGCGAAACGAATCGCCATGGTGGACGAAGTGAAGCGAGCGCTCGAGATCGCCGACATCGTCCCGTTCCGTTATCTCATTCAGCACCTCGGCGTTTCGGGGCAACAATTCGAAGAGCGGCGAATAGATTCCGCGTTTTCCTCTCTCGACGAGATTAAGTCGTTTGCGCGGCAACGGAAAGTTGAAGTTCTGCTCGAAAACACCCCGAATGAGATGGCGTCGGCAGAACGGTTGAATTACTTCTCAAATATTACTCACATCAATCTGAATTACTGCTTCGACATCGGCCATGCGCATCTGCGAGGCAATATTGAGCGCGAATTCGAGCTGATGAAAGAACGTATTCAATCGACTCACCTGCACGACAATAACGGCGAAAAAGACGAGCATTGCTTTCCGGGGGAAGGCACGATCGACTGGAAGAAAGCGATGAAGCTGTTGCGTTCGCGAGACAATCAGTATCCGCTGCTGCTGGAATTGCGAGAGCCGCCTGCAATAGAGCAGCCTATTGCGGAGGCGAAGCGCGCTCTGGAGAAGCTGAACGAGATCGAGATCGATGAGTAGCACGGCGCCAAAGATCAGAATCAGCGATGCGCGGAAGCATGACAGCGAACGCGTCGAGATACAGGGCTGGCTGTACAATCTGCGCAAATCGGGCAAGATCGTGTTCCCGATTATTCGCGACGGCAGCGGCATGATGCAATGCGTCGCGGTGAAGAGCAACGTGCCGGAACAGGTGTTTGAGGCGCTGAAGGGACTAACGCAGGAGAGCTCCGTTTCCGTGACCGGCACGATTCGTCCCGAGCCCCGCGCGCCCGGCGGTTATGAGCTGGACGTGACCGATGCTCAGATTGTGCAACGGGTGCCGGAAGAGCATCCGTATCCCATCACTCCCAAAGAGCATGGGGTGGATTTCCTGATGGATCACCGGCATCTATGGCTGCGCAGTCGTAGGCAGCACGCCGCGATACGGGTGCGTCACGAGGTGATCAAATCGATCCGCGATTACTTCGACTCGAACGGGTTCGTGTTAGTGGACACGCCGATACTTACACCGGCGGCGTGCGAAGGCACGACCACACTATTTGAGGTGAATTACTTCGACGAAGAAAAAGTGTACCTCACGCAATCGGGCCAGCTCTATAACGAAGCCGACGCGATGGCATTCGGAAAAGTGTATTGCTTCGGGCCGACGTTCCGGGCAGAGAAATCCAAGACCCGGCGGCACCTGACGGAGTTCTGGATGGTGGAGCCGGAGATGGCATACGCGGATCTGGAAGAGGTGAAGCGCGTGGCCGAGGATCTGATTGCGTACGTTACCGGACGCGTGTTGGAAGACCGTAAAGAAGAGCTGAAGGTTTTGGAGCGCGACACATCGAAGCTCGAAACGGTTCAGAAGCCGTTCCCGCGGATGAGCTACGACCAGGCCGTCGACATTCTGCAAAGCAAAGGGAGCGAGATCCAGTGGGGTGGCGATTTCGGCAACGCGGACGAGACGCTGCTTACGCAAGACTACGACCGACCTGTCATCGTGGACCGGTATCCGACCGAGATCAAGGCCTTCTACTTTCAGCCCGACGAGCAGAGGCCCGAGGTGGTGCTGGGCGTCGATATTATTGCGCCCGAGAGCTATGGCGAGATCGTGGGCGGAGGTCAGCGCATCCACGATTTGGCGTTGCTGGAAAAGCGCGTCGCGGAGCACAACCTGCCGCGCGAAGCGTTCGAGTGGTATCTGGATTTGCGCCGCTTCGGCACGGTTCCGCATGGCGGTTTCGGCATGGGAGTAGAGCGGTTCGTCGCCTGGATGTGCGGGCTGGAACACGTTCGCGAGACGATCCCGTATCCGCGCATGTTGTATCGAACGCGACCGTAGACATACCGAACGATGCATCAATCTCGTATCGCGGTGATCGGCGCGCCGCTCGATTTGGGCGCCGGACGCCGTGGGGTAGATATGGGCCCGTCGGCGCTGCGCTTGGCCGGACTTGACGCGAAGCTCGACAGCCTCGGCTATGAGGTGGAGGATTTGGGAAACGTTGCTGTGGCGCAACAGGAAAGCACTCCCACAGGTCCTGAGAATGCGAAGTATCTGCCCCAAATCGCGAAGACCTGTGAAAAGCTGGCCGGCATGGTGAAGGCGGCTGTCGATGCAGGAAATTTTCCGCTGGTACTGGGTGGCGATCACTCGGTCGCGGTGGGAACGGTATCGGGCGTCGCGCAAAGCGTTCGCAAGCGCGAGCAGAAGATGGGCGTGATCTGGATCGACGCGCATGCGGACATGAACACGCCCGACTCGAGCCCGAGCGGCAATGTGCATGGAATGCCGCTCGCGTGCTGTCTCGGCCGCGGGCCGCACGAACTGACTCACATCCTGGGTTATGCACCAAAAGTGCACGGCCGGAATGTTGTTCTGATCGGTATTCGCGATGTGGACATTCGCGAGCGTCAAGTGGTGCGTGAATCGGGCGTGACTGCATTTACGATGCGCGACGTCGACGAAAGCGGTTTGCGCAACATCATGGACCGGGCGCTTGCGGTTGCCAGCAATGGCACGGCTGGGTTTCATGTGTCGCTTGATATGGACGTTGTCGATCCCGATGAAGCGCCGGGCGTTGGAACGCCGGTTCGCGGAGGGATAACATATCGCGAGGCTCACCTCGCAATGGAAACGATCTGCGATTGTCGCGGCATGGTGTCGATGGAAGTTGTCGAGGTGAATCCGGTATTAGACGAGGCAAACCGGACAGCCTTGCTCGCTGTCGAATTGGTAACCTCCGCGATGGGAAAGAAGATTTTGTAACCGATGCAGAGATGGATGCGAAACGCGGTCGTGCTTGCCGCGCTCGCTGTGGCGGGTTTGGTATACCCACAGAGCTCCGGAATTGACACGATCATCAACGATCTGCAACAGGTGCGCTGGTTTTCGGGAGTATCGATTTCGCCCGACGGACGCTGGGTCGCGTACACCGAAAACGCGGTTGGTGATGAACAGGCGAGCGAGATCTATTTGCGTAACCGGACGGACCCGAGTGCAAAGCCACGGCACGTGTCCGCGCCGGGAGCGAGCGCGAACTCGCGCGAACACGATGTTGCATGGTCGCCGGATAGTACCCAACTTGCATTCTTGTCCAATACGGACTCCTCGCAAGACCAGGTTTATGTTGCAGCTGTTCCGGAAGGAGCCGTGCGGAGGTTGACCAATCTGAAGGGACACCTGGGCGATGTTCAGTGGTCGCCGGACGGAAAGCAGATCGTGTTCTTATACGCAGAGGCGGGCGGCGGTGGTGGTCCGCTCGAGGCTGCGGCGGTCCAAACCGGCGAGATCGGTAGCGCGATTCACAACCAGCAGATCACGACCATCGACGTCGCTGGCGGAGAGATGCGTAAGGTCTCACCGCCGAGTCTGAACATCTACGAATACGACTGGGCAGCGGACGGGAAGCGGTTTGCGGCCATTGCCGCGCCGGGTCCCGCAGACGATAACTGGTGGATCGCGAAGCTGTACACGTTAGATGCGGCGTCAGGCGAGATGAAAATCATCTACAGCCCTCCAGTTCAGCAGCAGATCGCAATTCCGCGCTGGTCTCCCGATTCGAAACAGATTGCGTTCATCGGTGGATTGATGAGCGACGAGGGCTTCGTTGGCGGAGACATCTTCGTGTTGGACGCACAAGGCGGCCGTCCGAAAAACCTGACGAGCGGGCAACGACTCTCCGCATCTTCGGTGCGCTGGACCGGCGAGAACCGGCTGCTGTTCACGGCGGCGTTCGATGGCGGCGGTGAGATCGGCACATTGGATTTGCGGAGCCCGCAGCTGGACACGCTATGGGAAGGTGACCACAACCCGACGAGCCTGGTGGCGGCAAGGGATGGGAAAACGACGGCTGTGATTCGATCGAACTGGCAGCAACCGCCGGAAGTGTGGACGGGTGCGATAGGGAACTGGCAGAAGCTGACCGACGAAAACGCGGCACAGCGCCGGCATTGGGGCAAAGCGGAGAGCATGTTTTGGAACAGCGGGGCGTATCGTGTCCAAGGCTGGCTGCTGTATCCGGAGAACTTCGATCCCTCCAAACGATATCCGATGATTGTCTCGATTCACGGAGGTCCGGCGGGCGAGCGCTCGGCATCATGGCCGAATACGCATTTCGATATGTCTGTCATAGCGGGTCTCGGCTATTTCGTTTTGTTTCCGAACCCGAGAGGCAGTTATGGAGAGGGGGAGGCATTCACGCGCGCAAACGTGATGGACTTCGGAGGCGGAGATCTGAAAGACGTGCTGGCCGGCGTGGACGCAGTGTTGAAGAAGGCGCCCGTGGACGCGAACCGGATTGGAGTGACAGGCTGGAGCTACGGCGGTTACATGACGATGTGGACCGTGACGCAAACGAATCGGTTTCATGCAGCGGTTGCGGGCGCGGGTGTTGCGAATTGGCAGAGCTATTACGGCGAGAACTTGATCGATAAGTGGATGATTCCTTATTTCGGGGCATCCGTGTACCAGGACCCGGCAGTGTATGCGAAGAGTTCGCCGATCAACTACATTACGCAGGTGAAGACGCCGACGCTGGTCATCGTGGGGCAGAACGATGCGGAGTGTCCGGCCCCGCAGTCGTTTGAATTCTGGCACGCGCTCAAGACGCTCGGGATTCCGACAAAGCTGATCGTATACCCGGGGCAGGGGCACGCGTTCCGCGATCCGGAGGCAAACGCGGACCGGATGCGACGCGCTGCTCCCTGGTTCGACCAGTACTTACAAGCTCAGCCGCATTGAGGCAGCCGCTTCTGCAGATGCGCAACGGCATCGTGCAGCAGGAGATCTTCGGAGCCGTGAGTCCGGCGCTCGGTAAACTCGACTTTGCCTTCGCCAATTTTCTTGCCCACAGTGATGCGATATGGAACGCCGATGAGATCGGCATCTTTGAACTTGACGCCGGGACGCTCGTCTCGATCATCGAGCAAGGCGTCGAGGCCTGCGTCCGCGCACCGGGCGTAGAGAAGGTCGGCGGCTTCGCGCTGTAGCCCGTCGGCATAGTTCACGGGAGTGATGACGACCGAAAATGGCGCGATCGAAGCGGGCAGAATCATGCCGTGCTGGTCGTGGAAGAGTTCAATCGCGCAAGTCAGAATGCGCTCGATGCCGATACCGTAGGAGCCCATAATGGGCGTAATCTCTTTTCCGTCTTCGCCGAGCACGCGCAGGCCCATCGACTCCGAATATTTGTAGCCGAGCTTGAAGATGTGGCCGAGTTCGATGGCCTTGACGATTTCGAGGGCCGCGCCGCAATTGGGGCAAGCGTCTCCGCGCGCAACCTGGCGGAGATCGAAGTACTCGGGATTAAAGTCTTCGCCGGGCGTGACATTGCGGAGATGATAGTTGTCCTTGTTTGCGCCCGCGATCATGTTGCGCCGGCCGAGCAGAGTGTTGTCCGCGAGTATGCGCATGTTGTTCACGCCAACGGGGCCGAGCGAACCGGCGCTTGCGCCGAACGATTCTCTGATTTCGTCCGGATGTGCCGGCCGCAGCTCTTGCGCGCCGAGGGCGGACTGAAGCTTGGTTTCGCTGAGTTGATGATCGCCGCGCAGCATCACGAGAACTGGTTTCCCGTCGGCGACCATGACGAGGCTTTTCATCTGCGAGCTTTCGGGCAGCTTTACAAAACCGGCGACCTCCGCGATAGTTTTAAAGCCGGGGGTGTGAAACTCTTCCGGGCTAAGATCGCCTTCCGGGTCACTAATGGTGGGAGTAGTTGCGCGCGAGACCGCTTTCTCGAGATTTGCCGCATAGCCGCAGGAGCGGCAGTGGACGACGAAATCTTCGCCCGCATCGGAAGCAATCATGAACTCGTGCGACTGGCTGCCGCCCATCGCGCCCGAATGAGCCTCAACCACCATGTATTCGAGCCCGCAGCGATCGAAGATTTTGCAGTATGCGAAGTGATGCTTGTTGTAGGCGATGTCGAGCGCGGCGGCATCCATATCGAAGGTGTACGAGTCCTTCATGATGAACTGCCGTACGCGCAAAAGACCGGACTTGGGACGTGGCTCATCGCGGAACTTGGTCTGGATCTGGTACCAGATCTGCGGAAGCTGTTTGTAGCTGCGGAGCTCGCCGCGCGCGATCGCCGTCACAACTTCTTCATGCGTCATGCCGAGACAGAAGTCGCGGCCGAAGCGATCCTTTAGGCGAAACATGTTGTCGCCCATTTCCTTCCAGCGGCCCGATTCCTGCCAGATCTCCGCCGGGTTCAAGGCGGGGAGGTAGACTTCCTGGCCTCCGATGGCGTTCATTTGCTCGCGCACGATCTGCTGAATTTTTAGCAGAGACCGTTGCGCAAGCAGCAAGTAGCTGTAGATGCCCGCCGAGAGCTGACGAATGTAGCCTGCTCGTAGAAGAAGCTGGTGGCTGATGACCTCGGCCTCTGCCGGTATCTCGCGCAGAGTGGGGACGAAGAGAGTGCTCCAACGCATTCGATGTAAAGACAATTATGCGATAGCGAGCAGGCTATACGAGAATGAAGGACATGAACGAACAGCAGCGAATGGCGAGGGCGCTATCGGAGGTGGATCCCGAGATTTACGACGCGATCCAGCATGAAGTGGAGCGACAGAATACGCGGCTCGAGCTGATCGCAAGCGAAAACTTTACCTCTGAAGCCGTGCTGGAAGCAACGGGTAGCGTATTCACGAATAAGTACGCGGAAGGCTATCCGGGCAAGCGTTATTACGGCGGCTGCGAATTCGTGGACATTGTTGAAACGCTGGCGCGCGAGCGTGCGAAGAAGCTGTTCGGGGCGGAGTACGTGAACGTGCAGCCGCATTCGGGCTCGCAGGCAAATGAGGCCGCGTATGCTTCGGTGATGCAGCCGGGCGATACGGTCTTGGGAATGAACCTCGCGCACGGCGGACATTTGACGCACGGGCATCCGCTGAACTTTTCGGGCAAGTTATATAAGGTCGTCGCGTACGGTGTTCGCAAAGGCGACGAGCTGATCGATTACGAGGAGGTGGCGCGGCTCGCAGAGGAACATAAACCGAAGCTGATTATCGCGGGCGCGAGCGCGTATTCGCGCGTGATCGATTTTGCGAAGTTCAGGCAGATTGCGGACGCAAACGGAGCTGTGTTCCTGGTCGACATGGCACACTACTCGGGCTTGATCGCAGCGGGGGTGTACCCGAATCCGTGCGAGCATGCGGATATCGTAACTTCCACTACCCACAAGACACTGCGCGGGCCGCGGTCGGGCGTGATTTTTTCAAAAGAGAAGTTCGGCGCCG